>CADDZN010000081.1 GCA_902812375.1 bacterium
AGTGAAACGCGTCGCCTTAGCAAAAAATGGGAGCCTGTAACGTCGAATGGTCATGCACTCAACTATCGGTACGCGGCGGCCCTTGGGGAAGTCTCGGTCTCTCGATCCACACCACTGAACTGCAAGCTGCCAATCGATGAGCCTACATGACTCAACCACAACTCAAGTGCCGGCTGAATGCCTGCGACAGTTTGCGTACAACAAGCAGAGAGGCTTGAGAGTTGCCTTTTGGTGATGAAACTCAGATGCAGAGGGAGAGATGTACGCAACAAGAATCAGTTGCACAGTCGTGGCAGCAATTGCGGCGTTGGCCGGATGCTCAACGATGCGGCCGGCGCCGTTTGGCACTCCGGCAGGCAACGGAACCGTGACAGTGACAGGCCGAGTGACGAACTCGGCGGGTGATCCCATCGCGAACGCCAGGGTCTATGTACCCGGCACGGGAGAGGCGACGAGAACCGACGCTAACGGCAACTACGTGCTGACCGGCGTGCCTGGCGGGCCGCAGGAAGTAGTGGTGCGCAGTTATGGCTACGCGCCGGTACGGACAGATGCGAAATTTTCGACGAAGCCGAGCGACGCGGAGCGAAACCACATCAACGTGACACTGCCAACTCCGGCGGAAGCCGTAGCTATCGCCAATCAACGCGCAAGCGATTCGCTCGCCCTCAGTCGAGTTGGGTTCCTGCAGCGGGAATCGCAGATCCGGGGCGGATACTTTATTACGCCAGATCAAATCAGCGCGGACAAACCGACAAAGGTGTCCGACATTTTTCGGAGCGTGCCGGTTCTGATTGAAACCCCGGGACCTTATGGCACCGTGTTGCGTGGGGCGCAGGGTTGCCTGTTGACCTACGTCGACGGATTGCCATGGCGGTCGATGTTCCCGGGAGATCTCGATACTGACATACCAGCTCGCGACGTCGTGGCGGCCGAGGTTTATCCGCCGGGGGTGACGCCGCCAGCGCCATTCCTGCGAGGGGTTGCGCGGCCGAATTGCACTACACTCGGCATCTGGACTCGGTCAGCGCTCGGCTGACGGCGACGAGAGTACGGAGGCCGTCGGAGAGGATTGAGGATCTTTGACCAACTGCATTGATAATCGCGGACTGATTGAGGATTGCGGACGCGAGTGACTTACGGAGCTGATAGCGAGAAGACAATCGGCAGACTATAGGTACCGGGCGCATTGCTCGCCTGGGCGAATCCCGCGGACCACACTGTTTTGAAGAAGGCCTGTGCCGCGGTGCCGTTTGTAGCCGCGGCTCCGGAAAGGAAGAGAGCGTCGCTGCTGCTAATGGCAACGTAGGTACCCGCAGAGGTCTTGGACCACGTCAGGTCGGAGATTGGCTTGACACCACTGTTCGATCCGACGTAGGTCCAGTTTGTGGTGTTTGAGGTACGGATATTCAGTGTCCAACTGCGATTCGCCTTGACGGTGAAGGTTGGCCCCGCATCGGCGAGTGTCGCACCAACCTCGACCTGGTCGGCCGTTGGCGCGCTGAGCGCTGTAGTCGTCGCGCTCATACCGAGCTTGACCAGCGCATTGACGGTAGCCGAAGCGGTGTTGACGGTGTTGCAACCTCCGGCATTGCCAGAACACTGTGCATCGGCTTGGCTCGCCCCGACTACTGAGCCGAGAACGATTGCGGCGAGAAGCGAACGCGTGGCGATCATTTCATACACTCCGGGATTCGGCGGAATCCGTTGCAACAAGCGGTGACGTGGATTTGTGGTCTCTTATGTTAAGACTCCGTGCCTCATCGTTTGCAACGAGAAATCCGAGAATTTTTTCGCAAAACATGAAGTGTTAAGAGCATGGGAATAAATGGGTTAGCCCTATCACAAATATGAGAGCGCCGCGCCTTCCCTGGGATTTCCGATGACTCGTGTCGAGGGCGTCCCGAGGCCCGCCGCAGTGCGCAGTACTTCGCCTGCGAAAGGCTCCCGCGCACACGGAGACAGTGTTAAACTGTGTGGACTCCTTCGCTGAAGGAGTTCTTTTTCGGGGCGTAGCGTAGCCCGGTAGCGCGCCTGCTTCGGGAGCAGGAGGTCGCTGGTTCAAATCCAGTCGCCCCGACTCAGTAAATCCTAGCCTCATCATCATTATTGATGGTGGGGCTTTTTCTTCGCTGCCACGCCTATCCGTGAAGCGAAACGGTGGCGGACGCTTGAGGGACTGAATTCAGTATGAGTGATGCGCCACCATCCAATGAGCTCACTGATTTGGAGGACCTGTTCCCGCTACGGGGCCATCCATAGCTTTCGGCCAGTGACCGTTGATCTACTCCCCGAGTTTATTCGCAGGAACTACGAAGCTCACGAATGGCGGCACGCGACGGCCGTGCTTTCGGTAGATTTTCCCGCCGAGTTCGAGACACTCCCTTCAGCGTCAACGGGAAAGTAGTCGAAGCTCGAGGTCACAAGATCGACAACTACAAGAGCGGTATCGCGTGGGATGTCGAGTGGAATAATAAGACGGAGTTCTTCGACCGTGACCTTGGAAATTTCGCTCGACTTCACGACATTGGAGCGCTCGCTGTCGGCATCATAATTACTCGGGCGTCTCACCTGAGTGAGACATTTGAAAAGCTTGGGCCAACGGTTGCGGGAAAGGCTCATGCAGATAAGTACGGCCAGTCAACAACGCACTTAGATAAGCTGGTTCCTAAAGTTCACGGCGGGGCCGCTGGCGGTTGCCCCGTGCTTGTATTCGGCATTCAACGAGGGCTCTACCGATGATATCGCGGACACCTCACTCTTCGTCAAACACCCTGCGCCGGTCGGAAGAAAAAAGCCAAAAGCCGAGTGAGATCGTAGTCGAAGAGTTAACGCCAGCAGAGGAGCTGCTCTCTCTTGGACGTTCGCACTTCGGGACTGTGCTCGCTGACCCGCCTTGGAGATTCACGAATCGCACCGGCAAGATGGCACCGGAGCACAAGCGCCTCGCTCGCTATGGGACGATGGAACTGGACGAGATCAAACAGCTTCCCGTTTCGCTCGTCGCGAAGTCGGCTGCGCACCTGTACCTGTGGGTACCCAATGCTCTCATTCACGAAGGTCTGGACGTGATGAAGTCATGGGGCTTCACCTACAAGACAAACATTGTTTGGTTCAAGGTGAGGAAAGATGGCGGGCCTGACGGCCGCGGCGTTGGTTTCTACTTTCGCAATGTGACTGAGTTACTTCTGTTCGGAACTCGCGGCTCGCTGCGCACCCGAGACGCTGGACGCACTCAGACCAATATCATTGTCTCTCGGAAGCGTGAGCACAGCCGAAAGCCGGACCAACAGTACAAACTCATCGAGCGCTGCAAGTCGGGCCCGTTCCTAGAAATGTTCGCTCGACATCACCGCGAGAATTGGGTGCAGTGGGGAAATGAAGCGCCTGACGCGCCTACTCAGTTGGAATTAGTCCGAGATTAGATCGGCGGACGCAGACCCGTAGCGGAGAGTTATCATGGTTCTCGCCTCTGCCTGATAACCTCCCCGATTGAAGACCTCGCTCATCGCCACTACGGCCTCACTCCGCCGATAGCGGACAGCTTCACGGAAGCCGCATCGGTCTGCTCCATAGAAGCCGAGTGCGCAATAGCGGAGTTATCCGTGCGATAAGTGCTCTAGCCTTTATGCAGTAGGTGCGCCGCGCAATACGATCAGTAATGAGGACCGCCCGCGCAGCTCTGCGTCTAGGTGGAGGGTTGCTGACCCCGGGGGGATTCCCCGGCCGGGAGCGAGCGTGAGACCTTTTATAAATTCGCGATATTTTTCTGAGAACTCACTTGCACACTGCCACAGTCCTGTCGGCGAACGTGCAGACACTTATGCGTCCCGTCCAGTTATCGAGCCGATATACAAACCTCGGACTGTCGGGAAAGCGCGAGAAACTATAGCGCTGATAAGTCAATGCGCCGCCGAGGATGGAACCGAAAGCGATGATTAACGCTGCTGCGATGATGGTCCGACCTGATATCACCTAAGTCTCCTGTGTGTGTGCGGGCGTTGTGCTCAGGAGACTCCCACTGGTTTCGCAAGCAACTGCCTCTAAGGGCCGTGCTCTCCGTAACGCTCGACTATCGAGAGCGCCCAATATTTCCTAATGCGAGCGGTGATCTCAGGGTCAGCTTCGACGCGGCGATGTCCCGCAGTCTCAGGGTTATCCCTTGGCGGTTTGTGCTCGGTCTGCTGGCGTCTCAGTAGCATCCTCCTGCGAATCTATTACGATCTCATCCAGCGTGTCGAGACAATTCTTGCCGTCTGGCAGCACTCAGAATGGAGGATCTGACTGAAGTGCTCCCGTTGGGTGTTGGAGGGGTCTCAGAGTGGGCGGCTCACTCGCAGTTATTCAGGATTCGTTTTGGCTGGGATGCGTGCGGGAAGAGCGACGCCGCGCGACGTGCGTGCGAGCGGGCCGTCGCGCAACGACCTCGCCGCGAGTAGAGCTCGGCGACGCGCAAATTGATTCGGTAGCTCCCGGGATCCCAGGCGGCGCCGTTCAGCCAGCCGGCGGTCATTCCTCCGCGGCCCACCGTCATCATGGAAACGGTCTGGGCCGCACTGCGCGCGACCGAGACAGCAGTAATGAGGATCATTCCAACTGCGGCGAATCCCCACGCGCGCGGTGAAAGCTTTCTCTCGCGGCCCTCGTGACGGATACCGGATGTTGCCCCGAGCACACTCCACACGAAAAATGAAGGCGCACCAAGCAGCAGCACCGCGTCAAAGGCGCTGACCACCATCGTTGCGAGGATTGTTCCGCCGAGCACGAGCTGCGCGAGTACGGCGTCACCGTTCGCGAGCTCGTTCCACTTTCGAAGTGAGCGATAAAAGAGAACGGCAAACACCGCGAGGAGGGCGAGCGTCGGAACGATTCCCCGCTCTGAGATGAACGCCGCCCAATCACTACTGGGCCACGGGTTCGAAGTCATGCCGTCGTCGCCCAATGAGCGATCGTTTGACGGCGCGAATTTGACGTACTCGACGGGCCAGTTCCCCGGACCAACACCGAAGACTGGATTGGCGAGCGACATCCGCATCGAGTTCTCATACTGCGCGAGGCGGCCGCGTCCACTTCCCTTCTTGTAATCGATGACGCCGCGGGCGGTGTCGAGGTATGGAGACTCGCTGTTCCAGTTGAGAGTGTTGGGAAGCACCAACGCCGTCATTGCCCCGATCGCAGCCGCGAGTACGAGACCCGCGAAGCGACGGCCAACCGAGCCACCCGCCCAGTATTTCCGGGACGCAAGCATTGGGATGAAGAGGATGACGATGCAGGCCACTACGGCGAGCCATGCGGCGCGCGACCGCGAAAGTACGAGTGCCGCGGCAAGGAGCGCCGCTCCAATCGAGCCGAGGATCGCGCCGCTGGATCGACGCGCTGTGACAGTGCACCACACGAGCGAGGGAAGCCCGATGACCGCGATATGCGCGACAAAGTTTCGATTGCCGAAAGTTCCGCCCGGCGCACGGTTGGTGCTGAAGTATTCCGTCTCCAACCCATAGGCCTGCGCCAGCGAGAATAGCGCCGCGAGCACCGCGGCGATCGCTGCCGCGATGAGAACAGGGCGATAGAATCCGCGGTCACCAATGGATCTCGCGCCCCAGAACACAATCGCGCTGGAGACGCTGACGCCGAGTGCGCGCTGCGCGAGCCAGTAATTGGTGGCGAAGAGTGCCGACGCAGCACTCCACAGAAGAAAGAAAGCGAGGAGTCCATCGGCGACGTCGAATGACAGCGTATCGCGCCGCGCCAGCAGAAACAGGGCGATGATCAATGCTACGGCGTGGAGCACGAGCTCTTTCGGCACGAAATAGCGATCGAGCTCGAAGAGTTTGTACGGGAGCGCGACGACGACCGCCAGCACGACGCCAACCTGTATCAGATACTTGAGGAGACGATCTGCCATTTCGGAAATATGCGTCGAAAAAAATCCGGCGCCCGAGAGCGCCGGATTTCTGTGAGAATATAGGCGAGCGTGACGCTAAAACATCACCGCTGCGGGCAAGCAGCAGCGAATGCTAGGGGGTGACGCTCGCGAAGTATATCTCGAGATTGGTTGGCAACACGCCGAAGGTCTTACCGACACCCGTCCATGTCATACCGGCAGTAGTCGGCAGCGAGACTATTCCGTTGTAATCACCGATGAAGGGCCGGACCGTAGATCCACTTGGCACACCATAGGCCGATGGATCGAAGCTCGCGTTGGAAACTCGCACCGATCGCCAGGTTTGTCCGAAATCGCTCGACGTCGCGTAAGTCATATCGACCTGCGCATTTCGCGTATAGCTGCGATCGTAGAACGCGACGTCGATGCGACCATTCGAAGCAATGCCCAATTCCGCGGCGAATCGATCACCGCTGGGAACTGGAGCGACAACGGTGCGTGGAGACCATTTAGTAAGATCACTCGCCGCCGCTGATGTGATGAAAACCTTTGCGACTCCGTCGGCATCGATGTCAGAGTACGCGACGTACAGGCGATTATCGGCGGGATTGTACGCCGGCGCCGGATATGATCCGGGTCCGCGGAACTGGCCGCCAGTGATGTTGAAGCAGTAGGGCGGAAAGAGACAGACAGGGTTGGTGAACACGGCGAACTGGAATGGTGTGCTCCATGTCTTACCGTGATCGAGCGACTTGCTCACAAACATCGACGTGCCCTTTCCGCCTTGAATCGCATTGTCGAACGTCACATACGCAACGCTCCCATCGGCGTTGGTGACGATCCGTTGATCCTGATCGCTCCGAACGCTGCCACTCGAAACCTTGACCGGAAGGCCGAAAGATCGTCCGCCGTCGGTCGACGTTGATATCCAAACGGGCGAGTTCGAGCCGTAGCCATGGAACTGCGCCCAGGTAACGTACACCGTGCCGTCGGCGCCGACGGACATCGCTTCGTGATCGGGGAACTGACCGTTCGAACCTTTCGAGATGCCCTGTCCGTTGAACGCGCTGACGAGAGTCAGCGGATCCGCGGCGCCTCCCGCCAGCCAGGTAGCCCCGCCATCAGTCGATCTGCTGAGCAAAAGAGTGGTGCTGAAGCCGTTGTAACTGAAGCACGCAAAATAGGCGGTGCCATCCGGCGCGAATGCGGCCGCGGGGTCACCGCCGAAATCGCCGTCGCCGGTTCCCGGAACGTCGGGGTCGTTCGTGTAGCGGGTGACACCGGGAATGAAGCCGTTCGGAAGCGTCTTCGTCCACGTCTTCCCACCGTTGAACGACGCATTGACTCCACACCCATCGTTGTAGTTCCAGTCGTTGTTTCCCGTGATGAGGTTCTGCGGATTTCGGGGGTTGACCGCGAGAGGTGTTTCGTTTTGCGCGGTCGTGTCACGCGTGACATTGACTACCGTATTTACCGTTGGCGATCCTGATACGGATTGCAGTGCGGCGGCGGGCGCGGCGATTTGATCTACCGGAACCCGATCGGTACAGGCGGCGAGACCGAGAACTAAACCAGCGAGAAGACTGGAACGACGGATTTGCATAGCGGCACCGGCGGATGAAAGTGGAAACATATACTTGCACCCGACGGAGGATTCCGCAATCACTATGGGGCGAACTGACTTACCGGGCGAACCAGTAGGTCGCTTTTACGAGGAAGACGTTGCTCGGGCGCCCGAAGATCTCCCTGGTGTCTCGGCCCGTCCGGAAATCGCCTTCGAATGGCAGGAAGTCGCTCCGCTGCTGCTGCCAGACGAAGAAGAGTGTCGAGCCCGGCCGGTACTCCCACCGCACGACTGCATTTCCGCGAAGTGAATGTGTCCGGAAATCGGGATTGCTGATCGAGAAAGTCGGTGCGGCACCTGGTCCATCGGGGTCTATCGTATACGACAGGGTCTTCCCCGAGCCAGGCTCCGTGCTCTTGGTAATCGTGCTGCCGTTGTCTTTCCCGTAGACGAGGTACTCCTGCGTTCCGGGCGTCGCGAGCTCCTTGAAGCCATTGAACCTACCCGCCGAAGCGAAGGGTTGCGCGTAAAGCTGGAAAGAAAGCAACGGAGAGAGAGTCCATTCGACGCGCGTCGTCGCCGAAAGAGTTGTCTGGTAGATGTTGCCGAAGATATAGCGTCGCCCATAAGTCGATGCCGCGAGCGGGTCGGTCGCTGCACGAACGTACTGAATCGTGTTGTGGAACTTTGTAATATCGGGCGACACAGTGACGTGAATCGACGAGCTCGGCCTAATGTCAAAACCGATACTCAGGTCATTCAGGTAACCACCCGCGGGATCGCCGTAGTGTTGGGCGAAGAGGTTGTACGAAACGGTTTTTCGCTGGTCGGTGTTGATCTGGGTCCACAAACCCCATTGCGTGGGCTGCCTGCCGCGTGGACCACCGCGGGTGAGTCGGTCATCGATCGGGCTCGGATCATATTCCGCACCGCCGTAAGCCGACCAGAGGTTGGTGAAATTGAGCGAGACCTGATTGAAGAAGCTTGTCCAGATCTTGTCGCCGCCATAATTCCAGGCGTGGTTCGTTCCACCAAACAGGTTATAGCTGCGGAGAAGCTTTCCAGGAGTGTTATTGAGGTAGCTGACGCCGGAGCCGAGATTCAGATAGTCCACGCGTCCCATAAAGCCGAGGTCGTTGACCTCGTAACCAGGATTAACTGCTTTGGCGGTCGCACTGAAGGAAAAATTGCCGGCTTTGTTCAGGCCAAGCTTGGCCGAATATCCGGACAGAGAATTCGCGGCGGTGTCTACACTGAGATAATCCGCATCGGGCCGCTGGTAGTAGCGCGCACTCGACATCTGCGCGTTCCGAATAACAGTGCGTGCGCCGTTGATTCTGGACCCGGAGAATGCGCCAGTGAGCTGCCATTGCCGGTTTGCCCACCGATGGTCGAAGTCGAGACTCCCTACATCGGCACTCGAGCGGAGCAGGTTGGTGAAAACCGTGTCCGAGAGATCTCGATTGACGGCCGTCCCACCGAGACTGACGATGGTGTTTCCGCCGCGGTAATCATGCGATACGCGGCCGACGAAATAGTTACTGAGCGGCTCTACCGGAGTGGTCGCTTCACTACCGCCGGGATTGAAAATGCGCGCGCTCTCCTCCGCAGTGACTGCATTGAGCATCCCGATCGACCACGCGCCGATCTTACCGGTGAGCTTTCCCGCGCCCAAAATGGTGGTCGCATTCGGCGCGTCGACGAACTGTGCGTTCGGAAAACGCTGCGGCGATCTACCGATCCGGCGCGAATAGAAAATTTGCTGCGATCCAAAGCTCGGGCCGCCATTTATCGCGCCGATATTGAAGAAGTTGCCGCCCTCGACGAAGAAGGGGCGCTTCTCGGGGAAAAAGGTCTCGTATGCCGAAAGATTTACAACGGCGGGATCGACCTCGACCTGACCGAAATCCGGATTCACCGTAGCCGTCAGCGTGAGACCGCTCGGCAAACCGTATTTGAGGTCAGCACCGGCCGACGGTTTCGCATCGTTCGCGCGATAGAACGGGTTCGCCGCATCACCGGGAGCTCGAGTAAGCTTTGCGCTTACATAAGGCAGGATCTCGAGGTGGCGCGGCGTCGGAATATCGACAATTCCGGCGAGATCTCCCTCGAACGAGATGAAACCCGGATCGGTCTGCTTCCACGGAGACCAGCTATCGCGTTCGTTTCGACGCGCGATATCGCGCATGATCTGGATTCCCCAAACGCGCTCGACGCCGGCAGGCGCGCGCCCGAAACGGAGCTGAGAGAAGGGGATGCGGTATTCCGCGGTCCACCCCAGGGAATCGACGCTGGTGCCAACCTGCCAGACGGCATCCCAGTTCAGATCTTCGTTGGTGTCGTTAGATGTCAGCACATCTTTCTGGACAGCGCGCGGGTTGACCGAGAATCGGAATGCGGTGCGACGATCGTGATACGAGTCGATGATGACGTGCAGCCAATCTGAGTAGATGCCCGACGCATCGCGTCGGGCGAGCTGGGCCGCGATCAGATTTGGCTGGCTATCGAACATCCGCACGCCCACGTACAACGCGTCGTCATCGTAGAGGACGCGCACCTCGGTCGGGTCGGTCGGTTTGGCGCCAACGTTTGGATAGCTCTGAGTGAAGTCGCTCGCTGGAGTGGCTGCTGCCCACGCAGGCTCGTCCAGTTTCCCATCAATCGTGATCGACCCTGATAGCCGGGTTGCGCGCATAACCTTTGTACCAGGCGCAACTGGGGGAGTGGCAGATGCGGCCGTGGTACCACCAGCGGGTTGGCCAGGGTAGGATGGAGTCTGACCCTCTGAAGACATGATAGGGGCCACGATAACAACGGCTGTGACGAATCGAAGTAAGCGATGCGTAGTCATGAACGTCGAGAGATTTGTGGGATTTGGGTGGGCGA
>CADDZN010000082.1 GCA_902812375.1 bacterium
GCGTCGCCGTATTACCGAGATAATAGGCATACGAGCGAAGCGCGGGCGAGCTCCCCGAATCCGCTCCTGCGACCAGCCGCAGATGTCGCCGAGCGATTGGTTCCGAGCGCGGCTTTGAATGGGCGCGCTCGCGTACGGTAATTCCCACAACGGGGCCACCCATGTCCGTCATGGTATTGCTCGCTGAATGTTCGATGCTGCCGCGCTGATTGGGCTCGTTGTTGAGCGGAAGATTGCGCGCGAAGTGAGCCGGATCGTGACAATGAAACAGCCAGTTACCGGAGCGCGTCGGAATCCAGGTGAGCGAAAAGGTCCTGCCTGAGGGAATGCGCTCGGTCACTGCCCAGCGTGTCGGCGCATCCGCGGGGAAGACGGTGTCGGTCTGAGCGTCGCCGCGGCTGTTCACCTGATAGTAAAACCCGTGCAGATGCATGGGGTGCGCGCTCGTGCCGACATTCGCAACTCGAATTCGCACGGAATCGCCGACGTTGTATGTGAGGTGCTCGGTATTTGGCCATGCCTTGCCGTTCATCGTGACCCGAATGACGAGCTGGCCTCCGGCGTCGGTGGGAATGAGATCCGACCAGAACGAAATGAGGAAAACCCGATCGGCGCGCCGCGGTTGATCTCTGGGATCCACGATCAGCATTCCAGAAAGCTGGGAGTCAACGGCGAGTCGGGTACCGACTGCGGCCCCGGTGTTGGTAGACGCCCAGTAGTAGTAGGTACCAGCCGTGCCGGCCACGAATTCAACCTCACGCGTCGCACCGGGTGCAACGGAGAAAGTGTCGGACGCCGCCGCTTTTGCGCCGCGTTCATTCAGACCGTGAACGATCAGCATCTTCTCTAAGGTGTTTCGAATCGATGCATGAATGATGGTACCTTCGACGACGCGGATCTCCGGTCCCGGTATCTGGGACGGCCGGCCCTCTTCACCAAATGCGTGTACCATAAGACCTGCGCTGCCGTCAGCATCGGGATGCCAATCCCCTAACCGCGCCTCGAGCTTGATTGTGAGCTTGCGATCGCTGAGCGTCCCGCCGGGTACGCGGTTGTCGTTGATCTGAATCTTTTCAGGCGCTGACGGCTTCGTGGGTTGCGAGCTCTCCGCGCTTGACGGTGGGCGGCCGGTGCGGGCTTCCGCGAGTGCGGCGAAATTTGCGTCGGCGCGATGCCAGTTCCTGGCGAGACGCGCGTACGTCGCGTGTCCCGCCGCCCGATCGCGAGCCTGGAACTCAGCGCGCGCAAGCCCTAGCAGGGCGAGAGATCGTTCCGGTGTGCGCGCGAGAGCGCGAGTGAATTCCGTGCGCGCCTCGTCTCCTCGGCGCATCGACAACAGAACTTCGCCCAGGAGCTCGCGCGGCGGCTTCTCGATGGTAGGGGGACCGAACAGGAACGGCATTGCCTCATCGTGCGCCACAGCGGTCCGCAGCGTGGCGAGGCTTTCTTCCCGTTTGCCGCCATGCATTTGCATCAGCGCGCGCATCTCATCGATCGCGACGCCGATCATGGCGAGCGAGATGTCCGTGCTCGGGCGGCGCGGTGTATTGAGGATGGCACTCTGGGCGGAGGCCATCTGCGCGATGTACTGGTTCGCCGCCGTCGTGTCGCGCCGCCGCAGCGCGTCGTACGAGTTGCCGTAGGCGATGTAGTAACGCGTCAGCGGAGGCCGCGCGAGACTGCCAGCCAGCGTCGGGATGTCGGCCGCGCTCACGTCCCCGTCGATGATCTGGCGCGCTCGCATGGAGGCGAAACCGCGCGCGATCTGCGGCGATTCCGAAGCGTGTGCCAAACAGTCGGTCAGCATGCGTGCCGCATCGGCTCGCCGTCCCTGCTCCAGATAAGCGTACTGCAGCCACGTTCCAGCGTGTCCGCACTCGGCGCCCACGATAGCCGCGGGAGTGTCGTGCATGTTCACCGAGATCTCATTCGCCTTCACCACATCGTCCCACATGCCAAGCGCGATGAAGATGTGCGAGACCATGTGCTGCGCGTGCGGCGCGTTCGCGGCGATCGTGGAGTACGCTCGGGCGGCCTGGAGAGCCATCGTAGCGTGCTGCGGATCGTCGTACGCATGGATGACATAATGCAGCGCGCCCGGATGGTCTGGATGATCGCGCATCACGCCCAGGGCGATGCGGCCCGCGCGTGCGTAGGTCGAATCAACGCGAGGCAGCGCCATCAGTGCCGCGGCGTAAAAGAGCTGTGCGTCGACATCGGCGGGATACACCGCCGCGACGTCCGCGATCGCCGCGGCGTACGCGGAGTCACGCGATGCCTTGGTGCCCGTGGTGTCGTAGAGGATGTCGAGCGTCGCGAGGTATGCCTTCTCGCGTGCGGTTGGTGCCTTTGCGAGCCGCGTTGCCAGCGCCGCCCCGAGCCTGGCGAGCGCCGCGCGAGCAGCGACCGAGTCCTGCTCCTGCCAGATGCCGTGATTGTACGTCATCGCTTCGCCCCAGTACGCCATCGCGAAACCCGGATCAATGGTTTCCGCCTCCCGAAATGCCGCGGCGGCTTCGGGATACTGGAAATTGTGAAGCAAGGCCAGCCCACGCAGGAACGCCGGCTGTGCAGCTATAGCGCCAGAGTTCTCGAAGGAGACTTTGCCGAAGCGTTGAGTGCCGGTCTGGGCGGCGAGAGGAGCGCTCGCCAGTATGGCGATCAGCGTTGGCGCGAGCAGTCGTCGGAACATCAGAGCGTCTCCTATGAGCTGCGGGTGGGTGAGACGCGTGCAAATATTAGACGGGTGCAGCGTGGCCGCTACGGGCGACGGAGGGTGATAGAACTGGAGAGTCGTCTGATCACGGCGGCCCTGGCTGCGGCGGACCCTGCGATTCCGTATCCTGCTGCTGCGGCCGGAGCTTGAGCTGTTGACCGAACGTGCGAGAAACCGTGAAGAACAGTCCGCGCTGCCCGAAGTGCTGCTCGCTCAACTCGATGACTCGCCCGTCCGCCGTCTGGTAGCCCCATTTCATGAGATTGAACGGATCAGACAAGCGGAGCGCCACACTTCCTTTGTCGTTCCACATCTTCCGGCGAAGCGCGAAGTTCATGAAGACGAACGCGCTCTGCCTCCCGCCTTCTGTCGCCGAAGGCGCGCGATAGTTGGCGAACGCCTGCAGATCCGTCACTGGCGACAACTTAAGGGTCGCGTTTGCCCGCGTGTTCCACACAAAGGAATGCGCGGAAAGATTTCCCGACAGATTCGATGCATCACTGCTGTAGTGATAGAAGCTGCCGCCACCGAACAAGGTGAGCGGCGAGTGCCGGTAGGTGACGTTGAGATCGGCGCCGGTTACGAGCGTGCTCGCCACGTTGTCGAAGGTGCTGACAGCAATGCCGGCGGTATCGATCCTCTGGATGTAGCGAACGGCGTGAGCGGTCTTCCGCAGATATGGATTCAACTGCACCGATCCCCACGAATGGCCGTCCTGAAGCGAGAGCTCGAATGCGTCGGTGTACTCGGGACGCAATCCCGGATTGCCGTAGAACTCGTGCCGCGCGTCGTTTCGCTCGACGATCGGGCTCAACTGCCATGGACTCGGCCTGCTGATTCGACGCGAGTAACTCAGCTTCACCTGCCGCAGGTCGCTGAAATTGTAGGAGACGATCGCGCTCGGAAAAGCACTCGAATAGTGCTTGTCGTACGATTGGCCGACGGTCGGCAAGGTGAATCTTGCGGCGGCTTGCTCGAGCCGCAGTCCGGCCTGCGTCTGCACGGTGCCGATCTGTTGTGACAGCACGCCGTACACCGCACCGATCCGCTCGTGATAGTCGAACGAATTCCCGCGACTCGCGTCGGGAGTGTACGCGCTTGTCAGTGAATCGAGGTAGGCGACGGTGGAGCTCTGGACGTTCGAGCGCGACGTTCCCTTGAACCCGCTCTCGAGTTTGGTGCGAGTGCCGAATGGGTGCGTGTAATCGGTCTGAAGATTCCACGCCGGCATACGCTCGAGCGATGCGTCGCGCTCGGCTGGCCCCATCTGCGATCCGGTGGATGGGTCGGGGTCAATCAGCACTCCGAGCAGATGGTTGTCGCTCGAATCGGTGCTGCTCGAGTAGCGCAGCTCAGTGGAAAGAATGGTCGTCGACGGACCGGCGGTACGATGATAACCCACAGTGAAATCCTGAGACAGACTTCGCCAAACCTGATCGTTGAACTGATTGAACAGCCCGATCACCTCGCGGTCCGCGTCGAGATCGCTGTAGAAAGCGTTGCTCTGCCGACCGAATCGCCCACCAGAAAGCATCGCGTCGGCGGTGATTGCATCGTTCTCCGTCAACTTGTATTCGGAGCGGAACGTCATGTTCTGAAAGCGCGGTTGCGAGCGGCCATCCGAATGTGATTGGACGAAAGCTGGAACAGGAATGACGAGATTCGTTCGATCCGTAGTTCCGTTGTTCGCACGGCGATCGCGGTACACGCTTGCCGAGAGATAGAGTGTGAGCGGACCTGATTGGCGGCCGATGTTACCGGAGAGGTTCACCTGCCCGGTGGTACCTGTGCCGGCGTTGAGACCGCCGCTCAATCCAATGTCGGCTTGCTGATTGAGAATAATGTTGATGATTCCCGCCGTTCCCTCAGGATCATTCTTCGCCGACGGATTGGTCGCTACCTCGACGCGTGAGACTGTGCTCGCCGGAATCTGCGTCAGGAATTGCGCGAGCTGTTCACCGGTGAGTGGTGAAGCCCGTCCATTGATCTGCACGACGACGTTGGTATTACCGCGCAGCGTCACGTTGTTATTGCCATCCACTTCTACCGACGGAACGTTGCGCAGCACGTCGACCGCGGTTCCACCACTCGCGGCCGTCATGTTCTTCGTGCTGTAGCTGTTCCGATCGGGTGACAGTGCAACGTCCTGACGCTCGCCCGTTATCACCTGGTTCTCGAGCTTGACGGCGAATGACGACAGAGTAAGTGTGCCGAGGTCCGCGAGTTCGTGTTCGGGTGAGATGGTGATGTCGGATCGCACGAGTGGCGAGTAGCCGAGCGCGCGAATGCGGATTGCGTAACGGCCGAGTGGGAGATGAGAAATCTGGAAAGAGCCGTCGGGTCCAGCCGGAACGACAACGACTACGCTCGAATCCTTGGCGCGAAGGACGCTGATGGACCCGCTTGCGAGCGCTTGGCCAGTGCCGATTGCCACGATGCGGCCGCGGATCTCACCGCCGGTTGGTGTTGCTAGCCTGGCGGAGTCGGTGCCTGATTGTGCCCCACTGACTGTGGCAAGACTGAAAAGGAGGGTAAATCCCAATGCTGCTGCAGCCGGGCATCCCCACTGCGCGCGACGCACGCCGAAAATATCTCTCATTCAGTCTGTCTACTTGAGTCTGGGAGTACCTGTCTCTGGCGAGCGTCCTGGTTCAGCGGCGGCGATTCTCTTTCACATAACGCAAGCTAATGACTTGGATGCCGCTCGGTGCTGCAGGGTTGCACCGCATCACTGCGGCGCTGACGATATTGTCCACCTGTGCCTTTGCGAATCAACAACGCCCCGCCTTGCGGCAAGTCCCACGCATGCCGCGATGCGCCGCGTCTCATTCTGATCGAGAGTTCCGTTGACTAACCATTCAGTCGTGATTGCCGGAGCCGGACCGACAGGGCTGATGCTCGCCGGCGAGCTGGCACTCGCGGGAGTCGATATCGCAGTCATCGAGCGCCGCCCCAATCAGGAGCTCGCCGGCTCGCGCGCGCTCGGCATCTCCTCGCGCACCATCGAAGTCCTCGACCAGCGCGGCATCGCCGACCGTTTTCTCTCGGCCGGAAAAATCGCGCAGATAACGGGCTTTGCGGTCACGCGGCTCGACATCAGCGACTTCCCGACGCGCCACAACTACGGGCTCGCGCTCCGACAGAAGCGCATCGAGCGCATCCTGGCCGAGTGGGTGAAGGAGCTCAACGTGCCAATCCTGTATGGGAGGGAGATCACTGGATTCGCGCAGCACGACGATCGTGTCGAGATCGCGCTCGCGGATGGTGAGCCCTTGCGCGCGGAATATCTGGTCGGGTGCGACGGCGGACGCAGTTTAGTGCGTAAAACGGCGGGCATCGACTTCCCGGGTTGGGATCCGACCACGAGCAGTATCCTCGCCGAAGTGGAGATGACCGAGACGCCGCCGTACGGTGTGCATCGCTCGCCGGCGGGCGTGTATGCGTTCGGAAGAGAGGAGTACGAAATGAAGGGAACCGAAATCATCTATCAAGATGTCGGTCCTATTGGCGTAATGGTTACCGAACCGACCCCCAATTCCACCAGCGAGCCGACGCTGCGCGATCTCAGGGAGCTGCTCGTCGCCGTGTGCGGCACGGATTACGGCGTCCACAACGTAACGTGGATCTCGAGATTCACAGACATGACGCGGCAGGCGGCGCAGTATCGCAAAGGACGGGTCTTACTAGCTGGAGATGCTGCGCACGTTCATTCGCCCATCGGAGGGCAGGGGCTAAGTGCGGGCGTTCAGGATGCGGTGAATCTTGGATGGAAGCTCGCACAAGTGATCAAGGGCACATCACCCGACGACTTGCTCGACACCTATCATGCCGAGCGCCATCCCGTTGGTGCGCGGATACTGAAGAACACGATGGCGCAGGTGGCGTTGCATCGTGAGGACGATCGCACCGTCGCTGCGCGCGACATTGTGGGCGATCTCCTCAAGATGGAAGAGCCGCGGAAATACATCGCCGGAATGATGTCGGGTCTGGACATCCGATACGATCTTGGAGACGGACATCCGCTGCTCGGACGTCGCATGCCCGATCTCGACATTCTGACTGCGAGCGGTCAGCGGCGTGTTTTCAGTTTCCTTCACAGCGCTCGGCCGCTCCTACTCAACTTCGGGCTGCGGCTCGACGTGGACATCTCTCCGTGGTTCGATCGAGTTCAGTACGTCGATGCAAAATACGACGGTAGATGGGAACTGCCGGTGATCGGTGATGTGGCTGCACCGGCTGCGGTGTTAGTTCGACCCGACGGATACGTCGCGTGGGTGAGCGATGGAACATCGGACAGGCTCATGACCGCGCTCACTACCTGGTTCGGAGCACCTGCGAAACGCCCGGACTGAAGAGTCCATGGTCACGTCGCCGAGTGACAAGCCAGGTTCCAGAAGTCGATGCATATTTGGCGACTCAGACACTTCTCCTTATTCAGCACCGCCGATGAACACGAAACACGCTCTCGCCCTCAGCGTCGCCGCCGCCATCATCTCCGTCGCAGCAACTCCCATTAGACCCGACCTGCTCTCCGGGCTCGTCTGGCGCAATGTCGGTCCCTTCCGCGGCGGACGCATCTCCGCCGTCTCCGGCGTCATTGGGGAGCCGGGCACGTTCTACGTCGGCATGCCAGCGGGCGGCGTGTGGAAGACAACCAACGCCGGCGCGACATGGTGGCCGATCTTTGACGGCGTCAAGGACGCCGAGGTGATTGGCGCGCTCGAAGTCGCGCCGTCGAATGGCAACACGATTTACGTCGGCACCGGCGACCTGATCACGGGTGGCGGAATCGCCGAAGGCAACGGGATGTACAAGAGCACTGATGCAGGCGCGACGTGGACGCACATCGGGCTCGAGAAGACGAAGCAGATCCCGAGCATCGTCGTCGATCCGCGCGACCCGAACATCGTTCTCGTCGCCGCGCAGGGCGACATCCGACACAAGAGCCAGGACCGCGGCGTTTTCCGCTCCACCGACGGCGGCGCCAACTGGACGCGCACGTTGTTCGTCGACGACTCGACGGGCATCCAGAAGCTGGCGATCGCGTTCGACCGGCCGGACATCGTGTTCGCGACGACGGTGCGACACTACTCGCCGCTACCGCCGAGCGGTCCGCCAGTCGTTCCGCCCGGCGGACTAGGCGGTGGAGGACCCGCAGGTGGACAGCGCGCACAAGGCCCGACGGGAACTTCCATCTACAAGTCCCTCGACGGCGGCGTCACCTGGAAAGAGCTCACTGGCGGGGGATTGCCGCGCATCCCCGGGCGCACATCGATCGCCGTCGCCAACGGCACCAACGCGCAACGCGTCTACTTCACCACCAACATCGGACTCTTTCGTTCCGATGACGGCGGCGCTACGTGGAAGCAGATGGACGCAACCGATACGCGCATTCGAAACGGTCAGGGCGGCTACAACTGCGGCGTCTACGTCGATCCCAAAAATCCGGACGTCGTCTACGTCTTCAACACCGCCGCGTACATCTCGCGCGACGGTGGCAACACCTTCACCGGTTTCAGGGGCGCGCCCGGTGGCGACGATCCGCAGCAAGGCTGGATCGATCCCACCAACGGCAAGCGCATCATCCTCGGCTACGATCAGGGCGCGATCGTCACGCTCGACGGCGGAAATACATGGAGCTTGTGGTACAACCAGTCGAACGAGCAGGTGTATCACATCGCCGCTGACAATTCTTTTCCGTACTGGATCTACGCGTCGCAGCAGGACGCCGGCGCCATCCGCACGCGCGTACGCGGCAACCTCGGCGCGGTCACACCGCTCGATTGGGATCCCGTGAACGGCTGGGAGTGGGGAACTGTTTTGCCCGACCCGCTCGACGCGAACACGATTTACGCGAGTGGCAGTGGCGTGGTCAAAATCTCGTACCCGAGCGAGCAGTGGGTGAATGTGAGTCCGTCGCAAGATCAGTCACTCCGGCTGCGTACGAACAGCGACGCGCCACTGCTGTTCGATCCCTGGGATCAGCACAGACTCCTCGCCGGCTTTCAGTACCTCATGTCGACGTCGGACGGAGGTGCGCACTGGACGAAGATCAGTCCCAACCTCGGGTATCCCGCGAATTTCCCGATTCCCGCCGACACGGCAACTCCCAAACCGGGCGAGCCCATTCCGGGTACGATCATGTCGATTGGCGCATCGACCGTCGCACGTGGAACGATCTGGGTCGGCCTCAGCACGGGTCTCGTGAAGGTCACGCGCGACAACGGTCGCACGTGGAGTGACGCGTCCAGTTTCGCGAGACCCGGCCAAGTCCACTCGGTGGAACCGTCGCACACCAATGCGGCCGAGGCGTATGTCACGGACGACGCGCGCGGGTGGGGTGATTACAACCCGTACGTGTATCGCACCCGCGACTACGGCAAGACGTGGACGTTGATTACTAACGGGCTCGCCACCGGCGAATCGAACGGGAGCTACGCGCGCATCCTCCGCGAAGATCCCAAACGCCCTGGCTTGCTCTTCCTCGGCACCGAGAGCGCGATGTACGTGTCATTCGACGACGGCGATTCGTGGCAGTCGCTGATGCTCAATCTACCGACGACGTCGTTCCGCGACATCGCCATCAAGGGCAACGATCTCATCGTCGGCACTTACGGCCGCGGGATTTTCGTGCTCGACGATTACGCAGTGTTGCGGCAGATCACCAATGCAACCGCGAATGAGAGCGTGCGCCTTTTCAAGCCGGACGGTGCAGTGCGCGTGCGCCGCAACGTCGGTGCGGACACACCGTTTCCTCCGGAAGTTCCGCACGCTCTGAATCCACCCGATGGT
Source organism: bacterium (assembly GCA_902812375.1). Classification (GTDB taxonomy): domain Bacteria; phylum Gemmatimonadota; class Gemmatimonadetes; order Gemmatimonadales; family Gemmatimonadaceae; genus UBA4720. The sequence continues at coordinate 9,509 of CADDZN010000082.1, forward strand.
GCAATTATTTATTACTGGCTTGGGTCGAAGCCGAGCGGAAGAGTGACGCTCGACGTACTGGATTCGACGGGCGTCGTGGTTCGGCATTATTCGAGCGATCCGATCGCGCCGGTGCCTGAAGCCGCGCGTCCGCCGCATCCGAACTTCTGGGTGAAAGTCGAGCAGCCGTTACCGACGGGCGCCGGGATGCATCGCGTGAATTGGGATCTGCGCTACGACGCGCCACCGGCGTTCACGCACTCCTTCGAGATCAACGCCAATCCCGGTCTCACACCGGCATCGCCCGAAGGCCAACTCGTACCGCCTGGCACGTATACGCTGCGTCTCACCGCGAATGGAAAATCTCAGAGCGAGAAAGTGACTGTTGCCAAGGACCCACGCTCACCGGTGAGCCTCGTGGCGCTCGAGAGCGAGGACGCGTTGATCAGGAAGCTCAACGCACTGGAGCGACTCGCGTGGAATGCATTTCAGTTGACTGACACGACGCGAGCGCAGCTTCGCGCGATGACGGCGAGCGATTCGACGAGCGCCGCCGCGAAGTCGATTCGGGAATACATCGCGAAGCTCGATACGCTGGGCGGTAGCAGGCCCGTGCTCGGCGGGTTTGGTGGCGGCGGTTTCTTCGGTGGTGGCGCCAACGCGCGTCCAACGCTAGTGCAGGTGATCAACCGACTGCTAAATCAGCTCGGCACCTTCGACAACGGCGATGTCGCGCCGACGGCGGCGATGCACGCGGCTTACCAGTCGGCGTGCAGCGATCTCGGAAAATCGATCGCTGCGTGGACTGCGA
>CADDZN010000083.1 GCA_902812375.1 bacterium
AGCACCCGCCCCAGACTTACGGGCAGCAGCTCCGCGTACTCTTTCTCGTACAGAACGTCCGAAGCGAACACGAGATCGAACTCCCCGAGATCATCAGGCAAATGCCGCCAATCGACGAGCCGAGTTCGCGCGAAGATTCCGAGATTCCGAAACACGTTCGCGCGCGTGACATCGAGAGCATCCTCGTAGTAATCGGTCGACAACACGTTGAAGCCAGCTTTGGTCGCGGCGATCGTGCTTAGTCCAACCCCGCACCCTAGCTCGAGTGCATTTTGCCCGCGTCCGTCAAGCTCCAGCAGCTTGCCCGCGAGAATCAGCGACGACGGCCACACATCCGCCCAGTAGGGAAGCCGCTCGTCCCTGACGAAATCTTCCTCGCGAATGAGATCGTCCGAGTTTGCGGGCTTGAGAATGCTGAAGGTGTGCGCATCGACCGTCGCATCTTCAACCGAAGTCCGGAACCTGTTGGTGACGGCACTGACCAGCGCCTCGCCATCCGCGATCATAGTGCGAACGCCGAAGTCTCATCGAGACTGTGATCCAGCATCAACGCCTTGAGCTGCGCACCCTTCGGCGTCACCGAGTTGGCCTCGGGGACGATCAACAATGCGTTCGCTTTCGCCATGGATGTCAGCGCCCCCGAGCTTTGATTTCCGGTCAGTCGCGCCGACAGCGTGCCGTCCTCCTGACGCGTCACACAGGCACGCAGAAAATGCGTGAGCTTGGCCCCGATCTTCACTTCCTCCTCGAGCGTGACGCTGACGGTTCTGCGGAATAGTGCGGTGTGTCCCTGCATCTTCCGCAGCACCGGTCTCACGAAAAGCTCGAAGCTCACCATCGCGGAAACAGGATTGCCCGAGAGTCCGAGCCATGGAACATCTTTGAGCAACCCGAACGCGAGAGGCGCGCCGGGCCGCATCTTCACCTTCCAGAACTTCTGGCTCCCGCCAAGCTCCGCGAAGACGTCTCGGGTGTGATCGAGATCGCCGACAGAGACTCCAGCCGACGTAAGGATAAGGTCAGACCCGGCCGCGCCGTCCAGCTTTCTCTTGAGCGATGCCTTCGTGTCTTTCGCGATTCCGAGATCCTTCGGAACTCCGCCGGCAACCCGCGTTAACGCCTCGAGCGTGTAACTATTAGTCGAGACGATCCGCCGGCCCGCGACGACGTCGTCGAAGTCATCGAGATCGACGAGCTCGTTCCCCGAGCTTATGATCGCCACTCGGGGCCGTCGAAATACCGGAACGCTCCTGATGCCACTCGAGGCGAGAACTCCGACCACTGCCGGTCTCACCGGCGTGCCGCGCCGCGCGAGCAAGTCACCTCGCTGATAATCCTCGCCCGCGTCGCGAATGTTCTTCCACACATCGCGCGCGTCGCGAATCTCGACTCTGTCAGCGCCCTCGTCGGTGTCTTCCTTCCGAATCACCGAGTCCGCGCCCTTCGGAATTGGCGCGCCGGTCATGATGCGCATCGCCTCGCCGCGCTTGAGGGCTCTTGGCGCAAAACCCCCCGCCGCGACAGTCGCGACCACTCGCAGCTTTACCGCCGATCCGGTCATCACTGAGGTAATGTCCGCCGACCGGACCGCATAGCCGTCCATCGACGAGTTGCTCCACGGAGGCATCGTAACGGTCGCCACTACATCCGAGGCGAGAACACGCCCGAGCGACTGCCGAAGAGGTATTTCCTCGGCTGGAAGTGTCCTGATCTCGGCGAGGATGCGCTCGCTTGCCTCCGTGACGCTCAGCACCCGAGCGTCAGTGTTCGCGATACGCCGCGAGCGATGCGGCGATCTGGTCGGCGATGTGCGTGACCACGGAGCCCGGCGTCGTCGTGTTGTTTGCCAGTATGCTGAAGATCAGCCGTTCCCCGTCCGCTGTCGTGACGTAGCCCGACAACGAGCGCGCCTTCGATAGAGTTCCGGTCTTGGCGTGCACATTTCCTTCGGCGGGCGTTCCCTTCATTCTGTCCTTGATTGTCCCATCGACGCCGGCGATAGGCAACGAGTTGTAAAAAAGAGCGAATGCCGTGTCGCGCTGGATACGATCGAGCACCCGCACGATCGTCTCCGGCGTGAGCAGATCCTGGTCGGACAACCCACTCCCATCGCGAATTACGAATCCGTCGGGCTGAACTCCCCACGCCAGAAGCTGCTGACCGACGATCTTTCTCGCGGTGTCCGCGGTGCCAATGCCTCCGCGCTCCAGTCCAATCGTGCGAAGAAGAATTTCCGCAATCTGGTTCTGCGATGGCTTGAGCAGCGCCGGCAGGATGGCGCGTAAAGGCGGCGACACCAGAACGAACAGCGTATCCATCTTGAGCGGTGTGGGAAGAATGCTGTCGAGCACTCCACCATCCACCGTAATCCCTTTCCGTGTGAGTCCGTCGTGGAACGCATCGAGGTAGGCCTTCGCGGGATCTTTTGCCGGCCCCGAGTACAAACTGTCGCGCACGGTGTCTGGCGGGGGGCGAAGTGTGGTCGGAGCCATGCCTTCGTTGAAGATCAGCTCGTCGACTCCTGCTCCATAGTATTCGCCAAGATCGTCCCACTCCCAGCCGTAGCCATAGATCGAATCGGGGAACGCATTCCCAACGCGCGCGAGCGATCCCGCCACCTGCCTGATTCCGTGTGCGCGAACAGAATCGGCGAGATCGTCCATCACCGTCGTCGCCAAGCCGCGCATGCGATCGCTGACGGTTGGATCCCCGCGACCTATCACTAGAAGGTTGCCATCGAGAAGCGAGTCGCGCTTTTCACCGTCCGTGAGAAACGTCGTTCGATACGCGTAGTCCGGTCCGAGCAGCGTGAGTGCCGCCGAGCTCGTGATGATCTTCATGTTCGACGCCGGCATGAACAGCTTGCCCGCGTTCTTGGAGTACAGTGTGTCGCCAGTCCGCGGATTTACTATCAGCACGCCCCACTGTGCGTTTCTGAAGACAGCCTGCGACGTAAGCGAGTCGATTTCCTTGCGGAGATCGGCCCGTGGCGATGACATACGCGTCGTCTTCATCACTGTCACGCAAGCACCAAGCGCGAAGGGCGCCGTCAGGACGAGCGCGGCCCGTGCGCTGAAACGCCAAAAGGATTTTTGCACTATGTCGACTACTCTCTGCTGTAGGTGGCGCTCAGCGTAGCGTCTTCGCCAACGGTCACGCGCATTACGCGCGCGGGTTTCGGCAGTTCCTTCTCGATGCGCTCGAAGATGAATCGCGCAAGATTCTCACCGGTGGGAACGAGCTTGCCATCGCCAAACTCGGGGACATCGATGTTGATGTTGCGATGATCGAACCTGTCCCTCACCTCTCGCCGGAGAATCGAATCGAGAACCCCAAGGTCGACGACGAACCCCGTAGCATCGTCGATCGGACCCGCGACCGTGACATCGCACACGTAGCTGTGTCCATGATAGTTGGGCCACGCACACGCGCCAAAGGTCTGGACGTTCTTTTCATCACTCCATTCGGGGCGGCTGTAGCGATGTGCCGCCGAGAAGGACACGCGTCGGGTGAGAGAAGCACTCGGCATGGTTGGTAATTTGCTCAATCGGGCGTTCGCCTGCCTCCCCTGGCCGGCGATCAGAGATCTCTCGCCAACGCCGTATCAACGCCTCCCGCCTCCCGCCTCCCGCATCCCGCATCCCGCATCCCGCTAATGCTCGTCGTTCAACACGTTCGGCGTCACGTCCTGGCCGCTCACGCCTTCCGGTGTCGGTGACTCCGGCGGAACCCAGGGCACCGCGTCGGCTATCGACCGCTGCACATTGGTGGTCCCGAAAAGCTCGGAGCGGAGATCCTCGTGCAGATGCTCGGCTTCCGGATCCTCTGGTCGCGGGCGATCGCCGAGCAGGAGGCCCTCGTGCGCCTCTTCATCGGCAAGATGCTCGTCCATTGCCTCGGGGCTTTGCGCGCGCCTTATCGGATCGACCACGAGATCGTTCTGCAATTTGGAGATACCGACGACGTCGGAGACCACGCGCTCGATGATGCGGAACTCTTCCTCGGTGCCGACCCGTCCCGAGAGACGGACGACACCGTCGCGTACAGCGATCTTGACGTCATCAGGATCGAATGCTCGCTGCTCGTCCAGGCGGTCACGAACGAGCGCGCGCAACTCGCCGTCGCTCAGGTCGTCAATGTCGCGAATGTCCTCGTAATCCTTCTCCACCTTGCCTCCGGGTCCGCCATTTGGCGGTTCAGGTTACCGGAAGAACAGTAGCGAAGCTCCGAGAGTGAGGGCCCGATTGTTCTTCCAGAATGAGCGGGCTTGCTTGGGCGGCACCGCCGATCCCGAGCCATTGTTCAGATAGTACGCGGTGGGATACTTCAACTGGTACAGATAGTTGCCCCAATCCGCTCGCAACTGAAATCGGCCGCCCGGCACATAGCGCAGCCCGCCGCCATATGAAAATGCAAACGCGGTGCCGAACGTGTACGGGTCTGGCTTTATCGTGCAGTTGCAGGTCGCTATTCCCGCTCCCACATTCACGACCGGAATGAAGTGGTGATAGCTCTTTTGCCCAGTGAGGTTGAGGGCGAGATCCACATCGGCGAGGTTGAGGCTCACATCCCTTCTGCCTAGCTGCGCCGCCGCTCCGCTTTTTGTCGGGTCGATCGGAAAGCGCTCGCTGTTCACGCGAGCCCAGCGCGCCACGAGCAGCGCCGGACCTCCGACATGGACCTCGTACCGCACGCCGAACATCGGTCCACCTCGCGGCGCAACCCCAATAAGATCCTGACCCGCCGTGTATCTGCCGCCGAAGAGCGTGAGCTCCTGACGGGTCTCGACATCACGATAAGGACTGTTTTCGGGAAGGTGTCCGACCTGCGCCCGCGCGCTGGTAGCTATGAGAACGAGCGCAAGCGCGCCCATCAAATGCTTCACTTATCTACTCCAAGATTGACGCCGCTCATCTCCCGCGGCTGCTCGATTCCGAGCATTGATAATATAGTTGGCGCGACATCGCACAGAGCTCCACCCGAGCGCAACCTCATCTCGCCATTCCAGTCGACCACGACCAGCGGAACCGGATTGGTCGTATGTGCCGTGTGCGGGCCGCCCGTCGCTGGGTCGATCATCATCTCGGCGTTGCCATGATCCGCGGTGATTATCAATCGCATGCCCGCGCTTTCCGCAGTCTTGAGGACTCGTGCGAGCGAGCGATCCACCGTCTCCACTGCCGTGATTGTCGCCGGGATCGAGCCGCTGTGCCCCACCATGTCCGCGTTTGCATAGTTGCAGAGAATGAAGTCCTGCTCGCCGGAAGAAATTCCCTTGCAGAGCGCGTCGGTGACGCCCTCCGCACTCATCTCCGGCTTAAGGTCGTAGGTCGCAACCTTGGGACTCGGCACCATCACCCTGCTCTCGCACGGGAATGGTTGCTCGACGCCGCCGTTGAAGAAATAAGTCACATGCGGATACTTCTCGGTTTCCGCTGTCTTGAGAATCGATAATCCGCGCGACGACAGAACCTCCGCCAGAATACGGGCCATCGACGTCGGCTCGAACGCTACAGGCACGTCGAACGTCTTGTCGTAGTTGGTGAGCGTAGTCACCAACACGTCCGGACGCCGCGATATGTCGAACCCATCGAAAGCGGGGTCGATCAAGGCCCGCACGATCTGCCGCATCCGATCGGAGCGATAGTTGAAGCAGATCACCGAATCACCGTCCCGCATTGGCGCAACGGCTTTACCATTCTCCGTTACGACCACGGGAAGCATGAATTCGTCGGTCTTTCCGGACTCATACGCCTGGCGAATCGCCTCGAGCGGATCCGTGACAGTCGTTCCTTCGCCGAGGACGACAGCGCGATAGGCGAGCTCCGTTCGATCCCAGCGGCGGTCGCGATCCATCGCGTAGTAACGCCCGGATACGCTCGCGATTTTGGCGGGACTCCCGATCTTCCGGATATAGTCCAGCAGTTGCTGCATATATCCGAGCGCGGACTTGGGCATCGTGTCGCGGCCATCGAGGAAGGCGTGAATCGCGACACGCTCCAGCCGTTCGCGCTTCGTCAGCTCCAGGAGCGCGCAAAGGTGCTCGTCGATCGCGTGGACACCGCCCGTTCCAATCAATCCCATTATGTGCACTGTGCCGTCATTGGCCTTCGCATGCCGGCATGCACCCAATAGCGCGGGATTGGTGTAGAAGCTTCCATCGGCGATCGCCGTCGAGATGCGTACGAGATCCTGCATCACGACGCGGCCAGCGCCGAGGTTGAGATGTCCGACTTCGCTGTTGCCCATTTGTCCGGCCGGCAACCCGACCCGTAGACCCGAAGCCTCGAGGAGCGTGCGCGAGCCACGCTTCCAGAGAGCGTCCCAGGTTGGGGTGTTGGCGAGAGCGATTGCGTTGCCGTCAGTTTCGGGGCGATAGCCCCATCCATCCAGAACGATGAGCGCGACTGGCCGCGCGCGCTGAGTGGTGACCATTATATGAGTAATGTAATCCTACACTGTTAACCCGGGCACGAAGAGGCAAATGGAGATTTTCAGACCCAAGGAACCTGGACCGGAAACCCGACGCAGTCCCGAGCGAGCGAAGGAAGGCGATCGAAGACGCGGCGGCTGGCGCGATTTCCGCCGCGCCTACCCCGGATTTGTCTTCGTGCTGGGCATTGGCCTCGCCGCAATGGTTGCGGTAGATGGCTGGCTTCTGGTGAAGCGCGAAAAATACAAGCACGATGTCGCGCAGCTTCGCGCGCACATGACCGACGCCGAGCGCCAACGGACCGACGCGATCGTCCAGTCGGAGCAGAACAAGCTGCGAATAGCAATCGAGCTCGCCAAGCGTCAGGCGAAATTCGACAAGCGCTTGCATCTCAACGTGTCGATAGACAGCTCCAGAATGTATCTCACCCGCGAGGGCGCTCTGCTCCGCGAGATGCCGGTTCAATTCGGGCCGGAACGCGCAGCGGCCGAATCTTCAGCGACGCCTCCCGCGGCGATCCCACGCGGCGAGCGTACCATCGCCGATTTGTCCGACTCGAAGATCGTCCTCGACGGGGGCGCGGCCATCCTGTCGTCGAGCGCGGCCGACCTGTCAAGCGACACGAGCAGCGTTCCGCCCGGATCGCTGCGAATAAGCCTCGATGATATGAAGGCGATCATGCCGAACCTTAGTGCAGGTATGAAGGTATACTTTTATTGACGAGTCGGGTGTTCCGAGCGTCGTAACCTTATGATGGCAGCGAGATTGGAATGAACAGGATCCTTTCCTACGGCGGCAAGACCGTCTGGGCCCTCATCCTCGGCTTCATCGTCGCGGCGGTGCTCAGTGTGATGCTGCTCACGAGAACCGCCGAGCTGCGCTATCAGCGCGATGTGAACCGCATGGTTTACAACGACAACCTCGATGTGCTGAATCAGGTCAAGGCGAAACTCGGAATGACTGGCGACAGTCTTCGGGCGCTAATGACCGAATCGCCCGCCGAGGCGGCGAACCAGCCGTACATAGTCGTCAGCATGGCTGACCACAGACTCTGGTACAAGAAGGGCAAGGAAGTGCTCTTCGAGGCGCCTGTCGCCACAGGGAGCGGAAAGGAGCTTGTTGGTGGGTCCGCCGGACAGTGGCGCTTCGAGACGCCTCGTGGCCGCCTCGTCGTCAAGGCAAAGGATGAGAATCCAGCGTGGGTTCCGCCCGATTGGCACTACGTCGAGCAGGCCCGCAAGAAAGGGCTCGGGCTCGTTCACTTGTCGCCCGGAGAAGCGATCCCCGCCGGCGATGGCGTGATCACTACGCAGAATGGCGAGGTCGTCAAACGGTACAGCAACGGCCAGACTGTCTCCCTCGGCGAGGGCAAGGAAGGCCACGAGATCGTTGCCGGCGGCAATATCATCATCCCGCCCTACGGGACCTCGGCGCGCCGGTACATGGGAGTGCTTGGTACTCGGCGACTCGATCTCGGCGATGGCTATGGCATCCACGGCACCGACGAGCCGGAATCAATCGGGCACTCAGTAAGTCACGGCTGTGTCCGAATGCTCAACGAAGATGTCGAGAAGCTGTATCCGATGGTCGCGGTCGGAACTCCGGTCTACATCTATTAAGCAGAGAGCTGTTGGAGTCTGAGTACGCGGGGGACCGACGTCACCCGACGGGTGAAGAGCTCGAGCTCCCCGACGAGCTCCCGGTTCGAAGGCGCCATACGACCAGCCTCGTTTGGCTGGCTGTTGCCGCTGTTGCCGCTGTCGGCGCTTTCCAGTTTCTGCAGGCATCGAGCGGCACGACCGAGCGCCCCATTGGCACCTATCTCGCCCACGTCGTAGTTCCCATGGCGGAGCCGTCCGCCAGCGCGTTCGGCCGCAGTGGTGAGGTCAAGCTCGCCTTCGCGATGCCCGCGCAGCAGATCTCCTACCCGCTCGATGTGCACGGCGATCCGACATCGCTCCAGTACGCATGGATCCGAAACGGTGACACCGCCTTCGCCACAACTCCGCGCCCCCTCGCCGGAGACAAGGTTCTCGCCCCGGCCATGGCCGGCTTTTACCGTCTCGCTCTCATCAAGAGTGGACACCAGCGTCTCGTCGAAGGGCTGACCCTCGCGGTGCTCGTTCCGTTCGAGGAGAAGGAAGGCACGATGCTGCGCGGCTATCGAATCGGCACTTACATCGCCGAGCGGGTTTCAGGAAGACAGGCGCCGCCTGAAGGATTCCTGGAGATCACACCCGCGGACGTCGATCTGCCAATCACAAAACATCTCCGCGTCGGTGACTTTCTGAACCACGATCAGCAGGGGAAGTGGCCGAGCTATGCCGCTGTGAACCCGAAGCTCCTCGACAAACTGGAGCTGGTGATTCAGGAGATCGCGCGCTGGCACGGAGACAAAGCTGTGGCTGATATAGAGATCGACGTCCACTCAGGCTTCCGCGCGCCTGAGCACAACCGCCGCATTCAGCGCGCCGCGCGCGACAGCCAGCACCAGTACGGCGATGCAGCGGATGTCGCGATCGACGCCAATGGTGACGGAAAACTCACCGCAATCGACAGTCGTATGGTAGGTTTGGCAGTGGAGATCGTCGAGCTCAAGCATCCCGACCTGGTCGGCGGGCTCGGCATCTACACGAGCGGACATTCAAGCACTAACTACGTGCATATCGACGTACGCGGCCGCCGAGCGCGCTGGCGGGGCGGCCGCGGCTGACGAATTCAGGAGATTGGGATGAACGACATTTTGCGTGAGCGACTGGTTCGAAAGCTCGACACACTTCCCGACGAGAAGATCTACCAGATCCTCGACTACATCGATTTTCTGGAGTCGAAATACGCTCCGAAGCCGTCGACCGCTCCCAACCCGCTGAAGCGTTTTGCGGAAGGCGTCGAGGACACGCTACGTGCTGGCAAAATGTCCGCGAACGTGATCGGTGGAACCATGAACGTGATGAACAAAGCGGTTGGAGTGCTCACCGACGTCGCTAATGCTGGCAAGTCAGTTGCAACGGGGATTGCAGGGGTAGCGTCGTCGGTTACGACAGCGCCCCCGACAACCGGCGCGACGGGAGCGGCACCAACCCCGACATCGCCGGCTGTTCCAACGCCTCCAACACCGCCACCCGGAGATCAGCGCAAGTGAGCACTCAATCGGCGCGCGCGAGCGCGGGTTCATCGCAGAGAAAGAGCACGCGCGCGCGTGCAGGGAGCTCAGCGCGCCCGGCCGCGCGGTCGAGTGGTACCGAGCCCTCTCCCGGCGCTGCCGCTCGACCAGCTCCAAAGCGCGGCGTCGTGTCGACGATGAAGGAGCTTCCGAATTTCCTGCGCCTCATTGGTGGACTTCTCGCTGATCCCCGTGTCTCGACGACAGACAAGCTCCTCGTCGCGGGAGCGATCGGATATGTTCTGCTGCCGCTGGACTTCGTCCCTGATTTCATTCCGTTCATAGGCGAAGTGGACGACGTCTTCCTGCTCGTTCTGGCGCTTCAGCGACTCATCGGAAATGCGAGCCGCGCCGTCGTGCTGGAGCACTGGATGGGCGACCCAAGACAGCTACGCTCGCTCGATCTCGAGCGGGTCCTCGTGGCGGCCGCGTTTTTCCTGCCGCGGAGGGTGCGGCGTCGGTTGAGGACAATTGGGCGGGACATCTAGAGCGTTTGCGTTCGTTACGTCGCTTCTGGCGGTGGTCGCCTGCCAGCGCCAGGCGTCCGAGGACACGAATCTTCTACTCCGCCGATGCACTACCACAGTGCGATCGCACGGTCCCGTCGCGCGTTTGCCGCGCGCGCCCTTGCTCAGACCCGGCTTCGGCGGAGTGATTGGTACTCTCGCTGATTCCGGCGGCGCGCTTCCGCAC
>CADDZN010000084.1 GCA_902812375.1 bacterium
AATAGCTCTGAGCGGAAAGCACGCTCTTAAAAGCAAAGGCTTGCGCTCCAGAGCTAGTACGCAACACGAAACCCGCACTTGTCAGCAATCCGCAATCCTCAATCAGTCCGCAATTATCAATGCCGTTAGTCCTAAGTCCTCGGTCCTCGGGCGTTAGTCTTCGGCCCTCGGTCCTCTAGCCAAGAGCTGCGAGCCAGCGGCTCAGAACTGACTAGAACTGATTGCGAACTGCCTGCGGACTCCTCAAATCGTCTGCCGCTTAGTTCGCAGTGACGAGTCAGTCACTAGTTACCAGTTCGCACCAAGTTCGGGATCCGCAATTAGTCCGAGTCCAAGGTAGTGTCCCTAACAAGGAACTACTCTAACCTACCGAACGATTCTGCGGCCTACTGTGTCGAACTAGAAGCAACCATGGTGACGACAGCGACCAGCGGTAGATAAAAGCCGCGTGAACGAAGCACAGCTCATCGCCCGGGTCATCGCGGGAGATCGGTTGGCCGGGCGTGCGCTGTACGACACGCATGCGCCACGCGTCTACTCCCTCGCCTATCGACTGACAGGCGATTCGGATAAGGCAAGTGAGTTCACGCAGGACACTTTCATCCGCGCTTTCTCGCGGCTCTCACAGTTCCGGGGGGACGCCGCGTTCGCCACCTGGCTGCACCGGATAGTTGTCACGATAGTCTCGAACGCGAGACGCACAGAGATTCGAACGGCACGTGAGGTCTCACTCGATGAAGCCGATCTCATCGAGGACAAGGCTCCGGACGCAGAGCCCGATCTCAAGGAATCCATCGCGCGAGCGGTGGAAGGACTCTCGGAGATTTACAGAATTACGCTCATCATGCACGACATCGAAGGCTACACGCACGCGGAAATAGCCGAGACACTGGGCGTCCCGGAAGGGACATGCAAGAGCAGACTTTCGGCCGCAAGAGCGCAGTTGCGCCAGGAGTTAGCTGCATTCAAGGAGCAGGACTGATGGACGACAAACACTTCGACGAATTGATTCGGGATCTTCGCTGGAACTTCAACGTTCCACCAACTCCACCACTGGACGAGATGTGGAGCGAGATCGAGCACGCTCACTTCGATGTCGGAGCTCGCGCGAATCCACGACGCGGAATCATCCCGCACACTGCCTGGCTCGCCGCAGCCGCCGCACTCGTGGTCGGTATTGGTATCGGCCGCTTTCTTCCGCGAACGAGTAATACCGCGCCGCCCGCGACTACGGTCGCTCGTTCTGCGACGGAGTCGCCATTGCCGGCCGACACCTCCGCTGTCGTCGACGCCTATCGGGATCAGACGAGTCGCTACCTCGGCCAGACCGCCGCGCTTCTCATCTCACTTCCCGCGAAGGATGCGAGCGGGAAAACCGATGCGGCCTTCGCCGGAAAGGCGGCGGATCTCCTGGTAACCACGCGGCTGCTGATCGACTCGCCAGCGGCGCAGGACCCAAAGCTGCGCTCGCTTCTGGAAGACCTTGAGCTCGTGCTCGTTCAGATCGCGAGACTGCACGGCGAGCGCAGCCGCGGCGATCTCGATCTGATTCATCAAGCAGTCGAGCAGGGAGACGTGCTCTCTCGACTCAACTCGGCGGTCGTAAACAATCAATCCTCAGAATGAGGCAAGGATGAAGAGAGCTACACTGATCGCGGCAGTGCTCGGAAGTTTCTCGGTATCGGCTGCGGCGCAAAATCCCGTACCGAGCGCCCCTCCTGCACCCCAGCCTGCACAACCTTCTCAACCAAGGACGCCGGCCCCGATACCTCGCGCAAAGAAGGCGCAGCCACCCGTGTGGGAATTGCCCGACTTTTTCGATCTGAGTCAGCGGCTGCAAGACATGAAGATGAATCTCGAGCTCGCACCCCACATCGATCTGGATTTTGATTCGGGTATCGATCTCGACCGCAGCTTCGATATTGCGCCGCAACTGCCTGACATGGACTGGATGATGGAAGGCGGTATGCCGAATCTCGATTTTGGTTTCGAGATGCCAGACATGCCAGACATGCCCGACATCGCGCCGACGATGCCGCTGATGCCAACGATGCCGATAGCCCCGTTGCTCATGGAGCCGATCGACATCGAGCCCATGGACATTTCGCCGGTGGCGTCGATGGCGCCGCTCAGAGCAATGCGCCTTGATTCGTGGACGCCTGCCCCTGCCGTTGCGGCGATGGGTGCGGCACGCGCTGCCCTCTCGCGTATGCCCGGACAGTCGCCGTTCGAGCGCCAGTTCGGGAACATCGCGACGGAGCCACAGGCGGCGTGGGCGCAGTCAGATCCGGCTGACTCGCTTTACCGTCTCGCCCGCGAAACGCTCAACCGCGGCGAGTATCGGCGCGCCGCGCAGTTGTTTGGCGATATCTCGCGGCGCTTTCCCAACTCCGCCTATGCGGCCGATGCCCGCTATTGGCGCGCATTTGCCCTCTATCGCATTGGCGGCACTGCCGATTTGCGCGATGCGCTCGCCGCACTCCAGGAAAAAGCGGGTACCTACCGTCAGACATCCTTACAGACCGATGCCGCCGCGCTTTCCGCCCGCATTCGTGGTGCGCTCGCGGCACAGGGAGACCCCCAGGCGCGCGCGCAGCTCGGTCGCGTCGCATCAGATCATACGGAGACGTGCGACAAGGAGGATCTCGCTGTCCGAATCGAAGCACTCAACTCACTCGGCCAGACTGATCCGGAGTCGACAACACCGATTCTGCGGCGTCTTCTCGCGCGGAAGGATGACTGCTCTACGAGTCTCCGCAGGGCAGCGCTCTGGCTACTCGGCAAACGCACCGATGCTGAAGCAATGTCACTTGTCATGAACACCGCACGCACGGATCCCGATACCAGGGTGCGCGCAGAGGCACTTCGCTTTCTCGCGGCAATGCCGGGTGACCAGGCGGTTTCGACTATCGAGGAGATCGCGCGCACTCCCGGAAACGAGCAGCTCCAGCGTGCCGCGATCATGGCGCTCGGACGGAGCGACAGCCCGCGCGCTCATCAGAGCATTAGAACGATCGTCGAGCGAACCGATCTCGACGAAGAACTGCGTGCCACCGCGTTGGCGAGCATAGATGCAGAGCACACGAACGACAACGGCGCCTATGTCCGGTCGATCTATCCACGGTTGAATACACCGCGCCTCAAGGCCGCCGCAATCCGGGCCGCAGCAAGCATCGGCGGACCCGAGAACGATCAATGGCTGCTCTCCATCGTGCGAAACACCAATGAACCCGCTGACGTGCGGGCTATGGCGCTCCGCTACGCCGGCCGTTCCAGCATTCCGATGGCAGATCTGGCGCGCATGTACGACGTCGCGGATGCGCGCCCACTCCGTGAACAGCTAGTGAGACTGTACGCTCAGCGCACCGAGCCAGAGGCCACCGACAAATTGCTGGACATCGCGCGCACAGGCACCGACCCCGACATGAGGCGGCTCGCTATTTCTGCCCTCTCACGTAAGAACGATCCGCGAACCAGGAAGCTCCTACTGGAGATCATCGACAAATGAAGAAGTCACTTTCGCAGCTCGCTATCGTCTCACTCCTCGCGGTAAGCACCGTCGCGCCGGAAGCGCGGTCGCAGGCATTGGCGAAGCGAGTCGCAGCCGCCTCCGACCGCTCCGTGCAATTCAGTTATCCGGTGAAGCCAGGAATTTGTGGCGATGGGCGAACATTTATTTCGACGGGAGCGGGCAACTTTTACGGTTCGTATTCTGGCAATTCCTCTGATCAGTGCGCGGCAGGCCCCGCTCGAGTAGTAGCGGACCTCGCGGGCGGCGCAGTGGTCGGTCTGCGAACTTACGTCGGAGGTGCAAACCCGACCATCGACGCGATCACCAATCTCGGAACCGTTACGCCGGCCGATGCTGCCGATTTCCTCCTCGGGGTCGCCGCGCGAGCGGATGGTAAAGTCGGCAGGGACGCAATCTTTGCCGCGATGCTTGCCGATGGTGTCGATCTGTCGGCGCGCTTGCTCGACATCGGTCGCGATCAGAACCGTCCCCTGGAGACCAGACGCGCCGCTCTTGGCGCACTTGGAAGGAGCGACGCCGCGCAGTTGGATCGAGTCGGTTCCGCGCTGGTGCAGATCGCGACGAACGAAAACGACGTACAGCAAGTTCGTACGGCCGCTCTCTCTGTGCTGGCGAGACTCGACCGCGGCGCCGGAATCCAGCCACTGATCCAGCTCGCGAGCGGAAACATGACATCATGGATTGGTAGAGAGAGCATGACGGTACTCGCCCGCTCAGGTGATCCGCGCGCTCGTCAGTTTCTGCGATCCGTGGTACAGCGCACCGATTTGCCGGATGAAGTACTGGCCACCGCGCTTCGCGGGCTGGGTCGCGAGTATGTCACGGGTCAGGATGCAAATCTTTTGCGCTCACTCTATCCTCGCCTCACTGGTCAAAGATCACGTGACGCCGTGCTCTCGTCGCTAGCGGAACTCGGTGGATCAGAGAACGTGCAGTGGCTGACGACGATCGTGCGGGATCAAAGCGCGACACCCGAGGCCCGCCGTCGCGCGCTGCAGTATCTGGTGAGAGCTGGTGCGACTACGCCATCACTCTTGGCGCTCTACGATCCCGCGGCGGATCAAGAGCTGAAAGAGGCGCTCATCAGTGTCTACTCGCGGATCTCGGACAAGGCCGCAACCGACAAGCTGGTGTGGATAGCGCGCAACGAGCAAAACAGAGCAGTCAAACGGCGAGCAATCTCGGCGCTGTCGCGGAACTCTGACCCATCTATTCGAGCGGCGCTCCAGGATATCGTCGAACGATAGGCCACTAACACCAAAGAGGTCTGACCACTAACACCAAAGAGGTCTGGCCACCGAGACGGAAGTTTCTCCCGGATGAAGCGGATTACTCGGATGCATCGGATACTGCTCGAGCGCAACGTGGCGTAGACGCGCATCTCGCCAGAGCCGGGATTTCTTTGTTCACTGCCGCTCGGGCTGGCTTCTGCCCGCAAAAAGAGACGTCTCAATGCAAATAACAAAAAGAAAGGAGCCCTGGTGTTATGGCCTCTAGCGCCATTGGGATCGATCCGCTTAATCCGATCAATCCGCTTCATCCGGATGAAACTTCCGTCTCGGACGCTTTTAACCTTTGGTGTTAGTAGCTAGAGACCTTGGTGTTAGTGGCCAGACGAAGCGCGACGCGCCAGTCAGACTGCTTTCAGCTTCCGCTCAGCAGCCGGCACATGCTCGACGAGCCGCGGTGCCGCCCATGACTTGTCGAGCACCTTCTGGAAGCATCTCTTGGGCACGATCTCAACTCCAGATTTTGCGAGCTCGTCGTAGCGGGAAAGCTTTTCCGGGTAGCGTGAGATAGTGGTCGGGGCGTACGCCAGAGACAGAAAGAAGTTGTCAGTGAGGCTGAGCGCAAACAGCTCCTCGATATCCCGCGCTCGGGCAAGCCGCTCCACGCCGAGGACGACCTGACTTCCGAGACCCTTGCCGTGATGCGCCGGCGCTACCGCTACCGACGATACCTCAGCCAACGACGGCGAATATTCCTCGAGGGCCGCACACGCAATGATCCGACCGGAAGCATCAGTTGCGACGACATAATTGTCGATCCGGGATGCGATCTGCTCGAGCGTGCGGGGAAGCATTAGTCCCTGAGCCGCATACTGCGCGACGAGCCCGAGAATCTGCGGAGCGTCAGCGCGGACGGCACGGCGGACAACGGTCCGGGGCGTCGTTCTGGCCGGCCGGGAGAGCTTAAGAGCAGCGGCAGTGCTGTTTGGGACATTATGCATGAGGAATGTATATATAAACATCCCTCATGGGGCAAGGGCCAAACCTTTGCCCACCTGCGGTCGATCGCTAGTGCGTGGCGAAGACTTTCGTCTTCCCGGTCTTGTCGAACGAAAGCACCTGATAGTGCTGCTTCAGCCCTCCATCCATTCCCGGCGAGCCCATCGGCATTCCCGGCACCGCGAGGCCTGCGATCGTCGGCTTTTGTGCGAGCAGTCGGTCGATCTCCTCCGGCGATACATGACCCTCGATGAGGTAACCATTCACCACCGCAGTGTGGCACGCTGTCAGTCCCTTAGGCACGCCGAGGCTCTGCTTTATCTCGGCCATGTTCGGCGAGTCCTTCGCATCGACGATATACCCAGCCTTCATCAGGTGCGCGATCCACGCTTTGCAGCAACCGCAACCCGGATCTTTGTAAACGGTGATCGTCGGTTTCTTCCCGCTGGTTGTGGAAGCTGGAATTCTCGCCGCGGCAGTAGTGAGGGAGAGAGCAAGAAAGGCAGCCGCAAGCCCGGCCGCTCTAAAGACACGCTTTGTCATTTCGGAATGGATTGGAGTGTTCGCTCGATTTGCTTCCGGTGACGCTCTTCATGCGCGCCGAGGAAAATCAGCCACTGATAAAGATCGAGCTCACCCAATATAGGATGCGTGTGCTTGATCTCGCTTAGTGCAAGTCCGTTGGCCGAAGCCGCCGACGCGCGCAGGGCTTCGCGCGAGCTGTTGAGCCCAGCGAGCGCCTCACGGTAGTCGACGTCGCCGCGCGGCCGAACGGGCTCGGGAGATTGGAGCACCGCCCTCTCCAGTCGTTCGCGATGTGAATCGAACGACGGCATGACAGGTTGCGTCGACCCCTCTTCGCCCAGCCCCGCCTCTCTCGCCTGGCCCACGCGTTTCGCAATCAGGCGGGCGACCCCAGACTCAACGAGCCGCAAATGCTCGAGGATCTGCGCAACCGTCCACGAGTTCTCGCTGACGCGGTAGTGCAGCCTATCCTCCGGTGTGCCGCTGAAGCTCTCGAGGAGCTCTTTCCGCTTTTCTTCGACGTAATCCATCGCTTCTGCGAGTCGCGCGTGCATCTCTCCTCCGTGCCGAAATCTACCAGACACCTAGGGGCCCGAGCCTTACCAGCCACGCTCCACCGCTACCGGCGTCGTTCTTGCTTTCGGTATTTATTCGGTATATCGTTGGTGCCCGGTCCGAGCCCTTTCATGACCTTCATCTGCCTCTGGAGCCCAGCCGCCGCTGCCAAAGACAGCGAGTTCCTCCACAAACTCATTCCTTCTCTTTTGAGCGCCGCTCCGCGAGTGATGCTCGGCGGAAATGGAGTGGTGTGGGCTGACGCGCGCGGTATGAGCGCCGAAACTCTGGCCACGGACCTTCTCCGGATTTTTCGTGAGAGCGGAATCGAAAAAGTAAGAGGAGTCACTTCTTTCGTTCCGATTTGCGCCGAGGTTGCCGCACGATACGGAAATGGCGCGCTCATCCGAGTAGCGCCGGGAACCGAGCGCGATTATCTCGCTCCGTTTCCAATTGGAGTGCTCGAGCCGTCGCTCGCTATGTCGTCACTGCTCGATGGAATCGGAGTCGAGACGTGTGGAGATCTCGCGAAGCTCGATCTCGAGTCAGTCGAAGTGCGCTTCGGCGCCGAGGGCGAGCGGTTGTGGAGATTGTCGAGAGCGGATGATTCGCGTCGCATCTTCGCCAGCATTCCGCGCGCACTGCCGAGTGCATCACTGGATTGGGTGGACTATACGCTCAAGGATCCGGAGCGTCTCGTCTTCATCATCAATGCGCTCGTCGGAAACATCACGACGGATCTGAGATCACGTGGCCAGTGCGCGCGCGAGATGACGATGATCTTCTCGCTCGCCAATCGCGAGACCTTTGAGCATCTAGTGCGACCTGCACGATCGACGTCGAGTCACAAGGCGTGGATGCGATTGATCCGCACGCATCTCGATAGAATCACCCTGCCCGATGGCGTAGTAGGCATCACGATTCGCGTGGAGTCGGTGACGGGTGAAGTGGAGCGGCAGGGCGACATCTTCGACCGTGGCTTTGCGACGGCGAGAGCGGCGGAGGAAACCATCGCGCAGCTCCTGGATGATCAGGGCGCGGTGGTCGTGACTCCACGCAACAATCAACATCCGCTCATCGACAAGCGGACCGAGTGGGTGAGTCAGGAGCCCGCGCAGGCGTCGGCGCGAATTCAGATCAGAGAGCGAGTCGTGAAAGCGACGGCCGCGCCGCGTCTGACGTTGCAGCTTTTTGCGGAGCCAAAGCGCGTGGTGGTGCGCACGAAACGGCGTCGCGACCACGAAGTTCCGGTGCAGTACCGCGACAAGGAGTGGATGACCATTACTTCGGCGGCTGGGCCCGATCGGGTGTCGGGAGGACAGTGGACCGAGCCTTACGCGCGCGAATATTTTCGCTGCGTCACCGACGACGGGATGATGGTGTGGCTGTACCGCGATGCCCGTGAAGACGCCTGGTATCTTCACGGGTGGTGGGACTGAGCTAGGTCCCCTCGAATCCCTCGATTCGCGCGGCTTTCGCAATCTTTCGTACGCGATCCATGATGGCGTTGGCCGCTTTCTCATCGCCCCGTCTTCGCATCGCTTCGGCCAGGACGGTTCCCGTGAAGGCATAAGTGTACGGGATTCCGAAGGACGCGCGATCGATCCAGTCGCCCTCTTTTATGAGCGCCTCGGGAGCATGGTACACGCTATCCCAGAGTGCTTTGGTTCGGTCGACGTCGACGAACAGTCCGGCGATCTTGGGCGTCGCGGCAGTCTCGGTGACCTCATGATCGACGAGCTTCTGAACGAAACCCTGCGAGAGCAGATAGGGCTCGAGTCCTAGATTTTGCCCGCCACCGGTCGAGACGTAGATCGGGCGCTCCGGATACGAATCCTTGATCAGACGAAGCAGCACGAGCTGGTCACGCACCAGATAGCCCGGCGGGATGTTCAGCGTGATGTTGCCTTGCCGGAAAATCTGCGGCTGGTTGATCTGGATGTACTCTGGAATCGCGTCCGCTTCCGCGAAGGACATCTTGAGCGGCGGGCCTGACGGCTTTTTCCATTGCTGATTTCTGTAGATCGCAGGTCCTTTGGCCGCGTCGTAGGTTTCGACGGGCCGGCGAATCATCTGTCTGACGAACCAATCCGTGTCGAGATAAGTCGTCACGGCGACGGTCACATCACGCCGTACTCCCTCGACTTCCTGCGCGTACCACAGCGGGAAGGTGTCGTTGTCACCGTTGGTGATGACGATCGCGTAGGGCTCGAGAGAATTCAGATAATCATGTGCCCACTGCTGCGTGAAGTAGTGCCCGGCTCGGGACGCGTACTTCCAGTTCGCAAAGAGCGGAATGAGCGCAATGAGAAGTATCGGCGCAGCGAGCTTGAACCCGCGACGCGAAGGCCACGCTGGTACGACCGCGGGTTGTTTCTTCCCACCAGTGGCATTTGCTCTTTTCTGTTCCGCGCGCTCTTCGCCGCCGAGCACGTGCGCGAGCTGCTCCCACAAAAAGCTTAGACCAATTGCGGCCCAGACTCCCCATGCGGAATAGCTCCAGATGTAGAAGTAGTCGCGGTCGCGCACCTCTCGGGCGACGTCCCTGACGTCGGGATCCTGCGACCAACCGTACTTGAAGTTCAGGTAGTAAATGAGCGCGAGAGTCATGGTGAACATCAGCGGGCCGAAATACCAGAACGTTCTGCGGTCTCGATCCCAATGCACGTACCCGCCGAGCAGACCGAGCGCAAGGAAGATGAACGCGATGACGAACTGCGCGCCGGGCATCACCTGGTGAGAATCGCGGAGCCACTGCCACTTGAAGTACAGCCACCACATCCCGACTTGCTCGGGATACGATGCGCCACGCTCGAGTTTCTGGCCGTACTGTTCGCGCTCGATGTTCGACCTCAGGCGCTCGAAGGTCAGCTCATCGAAGGTGCAGCTCGCCTCGAGTTTGGTCTCACACGCCGTCGGCGCGCCTTCGTTGATCGCGGGGAAATACGCTGCGCGTACCGGCTCATAGATGAAAGGCGTCAGCCCCAGGATGAGCGCGCCGAGTCCCGCGAGCAAAAGTTTCCAGCGAAGCAGCGTCCGCCACCGCACTGCGAGGATCGCCACGCCTGCCGCTGGGAGCGGAAGGAATCCGGCGGGGTGGTTCGAGTAGCCGAGGCCGAGCAGAAAGGCGACGAGAACGAGAATTCGATCGGCGCCCGGAGCATCGGGATCCTCCATCCACTGGATCATCAGCCACGAAACGATCGTGAAAAAGAGGAGCGACACCGTGTACACTTTCTCGTTGACGACCGACTGATTCCAGACGGTGAACGCGGTGGCGCCGATGACCGTCGCGAGACC
>CADDZN010000085.1 GCA_902812375.1 bacterium
GACAAAAGGAATCGCCGCCCCAAAACCCGAGGCGGCGATCAGATCAAGCCCGCAACTCGCAGCCACAGGCGAAGGCGGAGCGCTAACGAGATGGGGGCGGCTGCTGACCCGTGACCGCGTTGACCGTCGTGTCGACGGTTTTGAGGACCTGGATCAGGATTTGGGGATTCCGGTCGAGAGTCTGAACCACGCGGTTCACAATCTTCGCCACGTTATCCAGATCGACATACAGGTAAGCCTCGGCCAGAACCCCGACGATCCCGAGCTGCACCTTCTTGATCCCGACATCCACACCCGCGGTGATTTGCACCAGATTCATCGCGTTGGCATCGAGCGCCACGTGCGCCCGAACATCTGACACCGTCAATCCAATGGAGTCGACCGAGAGCTCCGGTATCTCGAGAATCACGTCCCGATTCGGCGTAGTCGACGTGGTCGAGGTGAATTGCCTTTGAGTGGTCGGTTGCGGTGCAGTCGGCTGTTGCGCGAACGCTGAGGTCGCCGCGAAAACGCAGAGCGCACCGACAGCGATGAGGGTTCCTGCACGCATCGTCACATTCTCCTGAGTTGCGGGGACGTTCCCCCCGGGCCTGACCGAATTGAATTCAGCAATTCCTGAAGCGTTGCAGCAAAATGCACCCGACCTTGCGCACCCTTTATCGTCAACGTCGCACTGGGAATCAAAGCACTCACACCGGCGCAGATCGCGTAGCCTCCGCGACTCTGATCGGCAAGTCCGGCGGTGATCTGAGCCGCAAGATTGGTGCGCGTCCAGTTTTTTAGCGCGACATTGAAGACTATCGTCGTGTCTATCGATTGCCTTTCATTCACAACCGTGTTGAGAACCGAGCTGCTGTCCGTTCCGGTTCCTGACGTTGCCGATATGCGAACGCCGTTCCCGCCCGGGCAGCCAGGCAAACCCGATGGCATCTGCGTCCCGCCGGCCACGCCGGTCCGAGTATCAGTACTCAGAGCACCAGATGTCACTGCTCCCTGAGTTGATGCCGATGGAGAATTTGATACGTGCGCGCCCGCGCACCCCGCGCTGAGAACCACGAGGGTCGCGCGGCCGAGCGCGCGCCCATATGCGCCGAGTCCGCTCGATCGGCCGCGAGGGTGAATTGCGACCACGCGTACCACGCGATGGTCCTCGACTGCGGATCGCTCACGAAACTCCATCATGGCGCTGGTGGCCTCGGGGTCTGTGCGCCTGCGCCAGCACTTCCGCCAAGGAACGCGCAGTTCGATGCAGAAGTACCTGACGAGTTCGCGGCAACCGGAGCTGGAGCCGCGCCTGCCGTTGCCTGCGGTAAAGGTGCTCCACCGCGTGTTCCTGCACCAATCGCATTTGCGAGACACTCGCCGTTCAATCGCCCAACGAGTTCGACCGCGACGTAAACGTTGCGATAGGTGGTACCTGCAACGACTGGCGAAGGGAGATTCGTGCGCTGCACCACTCGCAGAGTGTCGCCGCCCCAGCAAAGCCGAACTCTGACGTGCGGCTGGCTGGCGAAACGCACTTGGTCGGCGTAAATAGATGCCTGCAAGATGATATCGGGAGGCCCAGTACGCGTGCCGATTCCGAACGACGCGGTGTCCGATCGATTGCGAAGCACGGTGTCTCCACGTGCCATCGCCGAAGTGTCTCCAGGCGCGCGTCTGGAACTATCTGCACGTAATCGCGTCGAGTCAGTCGTCGCACCCGGACCGATTGCGGATACTCCCGGATTATCCGCTAATAGTCCCGCGCACGTTGGCTGCGATGCGCTCGTCACTGGCGATGCCTGCGCTGAGAGCGACACTGGAACGAGAAACGAAATAGCGACGGCGCACTTCGCTGCCGTGTACGCTTTTGACAATCGGCGCATTGACGTCCCGAGAAATCGCCGTAATGGAGTTCAACATCCATGCCTTTCATCGGTCGATAGGCAGTCCGCCCCCGACTGGACAAAAGGCGAGGTTTTTGCAATCGCCATCCCGCTAGCCGTATTCGTCGGTCGGCAGGCTAGCCGGATGTGTGGCGAAAAAACCCGTCGTCGCTCCATCTCTGAGGAACTTTGTATGCGCAACAAAACGCTGCAGAATGTTCTGACCGCTGCGATCACCGCGGGCGCACTCTTCCCTGGTCTTTCCGGCGCGCAAGTGCGCACGATGCCTCGCGGCCCAGGGGGTGGCCAGCCATGGCAATGCACTCCGACCGATTCGCTTCGCGCGTTCAACAGAGGATTGAGGACGGACAGTTTGGCGCGAAGTCGCGCGAGTGGCGGACAGGTTCCCGGCGCATCGGTGACTGGCGGCACTCAGCGTTCGCACGAATTTCCCGAGTACGATGTCGTGCTCGACATCCCAAATCTCTGCGTCCAGCGAATCTTTCTCAAAGTCGACAGCGTGACGGCCAAGCTGAATCTTCACGCACAAGTCGCGAACCTCGTACGTGTCGATGCAGGCGCGGATGTTCTGATTGGGAATGTCGATCTCACGATTCAGGGCGTTCGCGCGCAGGCGCTCTTACTCGTTGATCTCGATGACGTGACCTACATCGTCGACCAGACGCTGACCTTCATCGACAACCATCCGGAGATCGTGCAGCAGCTCGGAAGCACACTGCAAAATGTCGGTGGCGCCGTCGGTGGCCTGGTCAATCGCCTCCTGCTCGGCACCGTCACGAATGCGCTCGGTCAAACGGTGCAGAGGTTGATCGATCCGGCGACTGGATCGATTCTGGAAAGGGCTGTGACCGCTGCCGGTCAACAGGCGGCGGAGCGCGTGGTTGGCAATATCACTCAACTGCCCGTAATCAGCACCGTGACTGATGCGGCGGGTAACCTGGTCAAGCGCGCGCGTGATACAGCTACCAACGCGATCGTGCAGTACACGCTCAGCAAAGCCGGCAAACTCCTGACGTCAAGCATCGTCCAGGCCGCGACTCGTTAGGGCCGCCAGCTTTTGCTGCGCGTTTCCTTTTGCATCTCTGCGCATTGGGAGGTGAGGGTGTCCTCTTCGGACCCGCCCGCTTGCGCGGGCACCCGCGCTCGCTTGGTCGGAGCCGCTAAGCGCAAGCGTGCGGGCACATGAGCGACCGTTGTCCCCGAAGGACCGCGGCCCCTCTGACGTACCGGCGACAAAATCAGACCTGCGACCGGTCCGTAGGCGCCAAAAAGAACTAGCCCGCATCTCCGAGCGAAGGTATGAAGCGTGGCGGGCGGCGGTGCTTGGTGGCTTGCTCGTAGGCGTACGCGAGCCGGATTAGCGTCGGCTCACTGTATGCGCGGCCAAAAAACGAGGCTCCTACCGGGAGGTTGTGGGTGAATCCCGCAGGCACATTGATGTTCGGATAGCCAGCCACCGCCGCTGGGGTCGAGCTCGATCCGCTGCCATGATCGCCGTTAATCAGATCAGTCGTCCACGCCGGCCCACCCGTCGGCGCCACGATCGCGTCGAGCTTGTACTTGTCCATCGTCGCATCAATTCCCTCTGCGCGCGACAGCTTCAGGTCGTTCGCCAGCGCGTCCAGATATTTCTTCTCGGTCAACGGCCCCTTCGCCTGCGCCTGGATCATGATCTCCTGCCCGAAGTACGGCATCTCCTGATCCTTGTGCGCGTCGTTATACGCGATGATCTCCGCTAACGATTTCACCGGCGCTCTCGGGCCCAGTGATGCGAGGTAGGCGTTCAAGTCCGCCTTGAACTCATAAAGCAGCACGTCGAACTCGGTGTCGTCGAACTTGCCAGCGGTCGCTATGTCAGCAGGATCCACGATCACCGCGCCCTGACGCTTCATGACATCGATCGCATCGTTTATCAGCTTGTCCGTGACATCGCTATAGCCAAAAAACTTTGCTCTCGCTACACCGATCCGCGCCCCACGTAAGCCGTTTGCGTCCAGAAACGTCGTGTAATCGAGCGCTCCCGGCCTGTTGAACGACGACGTCGCGTTATCGCGGGGATCCATTCCCGCCAATACTCCCAGTAGTATCGCGGCGTCTCTCACCGTCCGCGTCATCGGACCCGCGGTGTCCTGGCTGTGCGCAATTGGAATAATTCCGGCTCTACTCACCAAACCAAGCGTCGGCTTGATTCCCACTACACCGTTTGCCGACGAGGGGCACACGATCGAGCCATCGGTCTCCGTGCCGACGGCGAGAGTGCTGAGATTCGCTGACACCGCACCGCCCGAGCCCGAGCTCGAACCGCACGGGTTCCGGTCGAGCACGTACGGATTCCTCGCCTGACCGCCGCGCCCGCTCCAGCCACTCGACGCATGGCTCGAGCGGAAGTTCGCCCACTCACTGAGATTTGTTTTCCCGAGGATTATCGCGCCCGCTGCGCGCAGCTTCGCGGCGACCGTTGAATCCTGTAGCGGAATCGATCCAGCGAGCGCGTATGATCCGGCCGTCGTTGTCATCCGATCGGCGGTATCGATGTTGTCTTTCACCAATACCGGAATGCCATGCAGTGGCCCGCGCACGCGCCCAGCCTTTCGCTCGCGATCCAGTGCTGCCGCAGTCGATAACGCGTCTGGATTGATCTCAATTACATGACGGAGCGTCGGACCAGCGCGATCGAGCTCGTGGATGCGGCCGATGTACGCCTCCGTAATCGCGTGCGCGGTTGTGCGTCCCGCTGCCATCCTCGACTGCAAATCACCGACTGTCGCTTCCTCCAGCTCAAAAGGCGCGACGGCAAAGGGCTTCGGTGATTTCGCGGCGCCGCGGTCCCGGTCCGCGCGGTCAGCTTCCGCGATTATAGGCTTCCCACTCAGTGCAGCGGTCCCTGCGACCGCCGTCAGCGTTACGAACTTTCTACGGTCCATGGCCATCTTCTCCAAGTAACGACTGAAGAAAAGCGGAAAGCAACGGCCGCCGTTGTTTTCCGCTTTCTCTTCTGTCTGTCAGCCCGTATTACGAATTCACCAAAAGATCTGCACAAGTCCTGAGGATCGTTCCACAGTTCTGACAAATCACCTTGCACTTGATCTCTTTCAGGCTCGACGATCCGCAGACATCACAAACCTCAGTCGAATCCATCAGTCGAAATCCAATCCGATGTCGAGCGCCGGCGCTGAGTGAGTCAGCGCGCCGACCGAAATCCAGTTCACTCCCGTCTCCGCGATCTTCCTCACCGTGTCGAGTGTAACACCGCCCGACGCCTCCACCACCGCGCGCCCATTCACGAGCTTCACCGCATCGCGCATCTCCTTGAGGCGCATGTTGTCGAGCATGATCACGTCCGCGCCGGCATCGATCGCCGCGCGAACCTGATCGATCGTGTCGCACTCCACTTCCACCTTGATCCCCACCGGACCCACTGCTCGTGCTCGCTCAACCGCGATCGCGACATCACCATCGACCGCCTCGAGGTGATTGTCCTTGATCATCACCGCCGCCGACAAATCCATCCTGTGATTGAGGCCGCCACCCGCCCGCACCGCGTACTTCTGCAGCCGCCGCATACCAGGAATAGTCTTTCGCGTATCGAGGATGTGGGCGCCAGTGCCTCGTACCGCCGCTACATACTTCGCCGTAAGCGTAGCGATCCCCGACAGATGCTGTACGAAGTTGAGCGCCACTCGCTCGGCCGACAGTAACCCACGTGGCTGTCCGGCAATGAACATCACCGGTGTGTTAGGCCGGACCTTACTCCCATCGTCCCGGTCAATCCTGATAGTCACCGTCTTGTCCAGCCGCTCGAACGCCTCGCATGCCAGTGGCAGCCCGGCAATCACTCCTTCAGCTCGCGCCACCATCCTGCAACGCGTGCGACGATCCGACAATACCGTCGCCGCTGTAGTGATGTCGTGCTTCGTGTCGTCTTCCTCGAGCGCGGCCCCCACCAGCTCGTGGATCTCCTTCTTCGTCAGCGGGAAGAGAAGTCCTTCCTCCCAGTAAAACCCGTGCGCCGACAGCTCGCTTTCCTGCTCGTTAATCATTCACCGGGGTCGTCAGATGCTTGAGGTACAGGCGAAAGCGGAGTCTGCCCACCAATCGCCACCATTCGCTCGATCGCAAGTCGCGCACGCGCCGCGATGTGCTCGGGCACAGTGATGCGATGCTCCATCCGCTGTAACGCGCTCAACACTTTGGGCAGCGTCGTCACCTTCATGAAGGCACACACTGCATGCTCGTTCGCCGGATAGAATGTCTTCTGCGGATTCTCGCGGCGCAGCCGGTGCAGAATCCCCACCTCCGTCGCGACGATGAACTCATCGGCGGACGAGATCTTCGGACGCTTTATCATTCCCTCGGTCGACAGTATCTGCACCCCGACCGGATCGACATCTCCCGCCGACACCGCTTCAACCACACTCGTCGCACACCCGCACTCCGGGTGAATCAGAAATTCGGCGCCCGGATGCGCGGCACGTTGTAGTCTGATGTCCTCGGGATCGATCCCCGCGTGCACATGACACTCGCCCATCCACACATGCATGTTCTTACGGCCGGTAATCCTGCGGACGTGAGCACCCAGAAACATATCGGGCAGGAAAAGAATCTCCTTGTCCGCGGGAATGGAGTTTACGATCTCCACCGCGTTCCCCGATGTGCAGCAATAATCGCTCTCCGCCTTCACCTCCGCCGTCGTGTTCACATAAGACACCACGACGGCGCCCGGATGCTCGGCCTTCCAGTTGATAAGTTGTTCGGCATCGATCGTCGCGGCTAGTGAACAGCCCGCGGCGAGATCGGGCAGAAGAACCGTTTTCTGCGGCGAAAGGACCGCGGCCGTTTCCGCCATGAAATGAACACCGCAGAATACGATCACATCTGCTTTGGTCTTCGCCGCTTCTCTGCTCAGTCCGAGCGAGTCGCCAACAAAATCGGCGACATCCTGCACCTCCGCCCGCTCGTAGTTGTGCGCGAGGATTACCGCGTTCCGCACCCGCGCCAGATGCTTGATCTCTTCCTGAAGCTCCGTGTACCGGTCCAGCGTGGTCTCTACCATTCGATGTGCTTGCCACTCCACTTTCGCTTTGCGCGCGGGAAATCACTTCTATAATGCCCTCCGCGCGATTCCTTTCTCAACAGCGCCGCCTCCGCGATTAGCAGCGACGTCTGTACCATGTTCCTCTCTTCCGTCGCGCCTTCGGGTAGACGCGATTCGATCTCCACAAGTCGGGAATGCCCAAGGCGCAGACCCTTGGCGCTGCGATCGATTCCACAATAATCCCACATCACCTGTCGAATCGTGTCAGCGGCAACCTGCGCCGCACCTCGGTCGCGAAGTGCCGGTACATCCCAGTTCTTTTTTCGCGGCGCCGTCGACTGCTTCTTGCAATCGATCATGTCCCTCGCCACCCGTTCGGCGAACACCAGGCCCTCTAGCAGTGAATTCGAGGCGAGGCGATTCGCGCCATGGACTCCGGTGCGTGATACCTCGCCGCACGCGTACAGCCGTTCGAGACTCGCGCGTCCACGCAGATCGGTGACGATCCCGCCCATCATGTAGTGCGCGGCCGGTGTAACCGGAATCAGATCTTTCGACGGATCGATTCCGCGCGCGCGGCAGATCGCGAAGATGCCCGGGAACCTCTCCTCGAATACGGGGCTCAGCATTCGCGCGTCGAGCCATACGTGTTTGCCACCTGCTTTCTCGCGGAAGATCTCGCGCGCCACGACATCGCGAGGCGCCAGCTCCGCCAGACGGTGACGCTTGAGCATGAATCGCTCACCCTCGTCGTTCACGAGAATCGCGCCCTCGCCGCGCACTGCTTCCGAGATGAGCTGCAGCGGATTCTCCGGAGTATCGAGCGCTGTTGGATGGAACTGGACGAACTCCATGTCGGCTAGCGTAGCGCCGGCACGATGCGCGATCGCGAAACCGTCACCCGTCGCGACCTGCGGGTTAGTGGTATAACGATAGACCTGACCACACCCTCCAGTCGCCAGGACCGTCGCGTCCGCGATGATCTCGACCGGCTTGCCCGCGACTGCCGCCCTCACGCCAAATGTTACCCCATCTTCCACTATGAGATCGAGGATGCGCGTCTTCTCCAGCACCTCGATCTTGTCGCTCTCCCTCACGCGCTTGATCAGCGTTCGTGCGACCTCTGCTCCCGTTTGATCTCCATGCGCATGCACGATGCGCCGTCGGGAATGCGCGGCTTCGCGACCGAGCTTGAAGTTGCCGCCGGGCTCCAGATCGAAATGTGCGCCCGCCGTCGCCAGCTCACGCACCCGCGCCGGTCCCTCCTCGACCAGAACTTCGACCGCTTTTGCATCGCAGAGCGCTGCGCCCGCTGCCAGCGTGTCCTGACGGTGAAGCTCCGGCGAATCTCCAGCGCCGAGTGCGGCGGCGATTCCCCCCTGGGCATAAGCAGTTGCGCTGTCGAACAGCGAGCGCTTGGTCAGCACCATCACTTCACCGTCGGCGGAAGCGCGCCAGGCAGTGTGGAGACCAGCAACTCCGCTTCCGACTACCAGAAAGCGCGTTCGCAATCGCTCAGCCATGACGTGAAATCAATGCGCGAAGTGACACGTTTGAAAGGGGGCGATTCGCCTTGCTTGCTCGTGTGTTATTCTTCTGGGCAGATGAGAAAGCTGATCGTCGTAGCCTCCCTCCTGCTCGTCGCGCACATCGCCCTTCTCTTTACCCACCGGAACGCAAAGGCCGAGGGTAACGAGACGTCGCCGACACACATTGGGATCGTCCTGGATGTCGGCGGACGCGGCGACAAATCATTCAACGACGGCGCCTACGCCGGTGCCGATAGCGCCACCAAATTGCTCGGCGTCAACATTCGCTTCATCGAGCCAGGCGAAGGCGCCGATCGCGAAGCGGGTCTGCGATTGCTCGCAGCCGAAGGAATGAATCTCGTCATCGGCGTTGGATTCATCTTCACGGATGATCTGGCGAACCTCGCCAGAGAATATCCGAACACTGCGTTTGCCGGGATCGACTACGCGCTCGCGACCGATGCAAATGGAAACGTGATTCCGCCGCCGCCAAACGTCGCCGCGCTCAAGTTTCGAGAGGAAGAAGGGTCTTATCTCGTCGGCGCACTCGCCGCTCTGGTGAGTCACACCAAAAAGGTAGGATTCGTTGGCGGGATGGACATCCCACTCATCCACAAATTCGAGGCGGGCTATCGCGCTGGTGTAAAGAAAGTTTGTCCGGATTGCCAGGTGATCGTGCAATACGCCGGTGTCACGCCGGATGCGTTCAAAAATCCGGGCAAAGGAAAGGAGCTCGCGCTAAGTCAGTACAACCAGGGTGTTGACGTGATCTTCCACGCATCAGGCTCGACAGGGCAGGGAGTGTTCGAGGCCGCACGCGCAACCAACAAGCTCGCGATCGGCGTCGATTCGGATCAGTACGACGAGGCTCCCGGCCATGTTCTGACCTCGATGGTGAAGGGCGTGAGCGCGGCGACGTTCGACGTCATCAAGCGCGTGCAGAATCACACCTTCAAGGGAGGCATCTACGTCTTCGGCCTGAAGGAAGGCGGCGTCGGCTACGTGTACGACGAGCACAACCGCGCTCTCATTCCCGACAGCGTGCACCAAAGAGTAGAGGAGCTCAAGCAGGAAATCATCGTGGGGCGAATCAAGGTACCGAGCACGAGATGAGGGACGCGGTGGGCGGGATGCGGGATGCGGGACGCGGGACGCGGGAAGCGGCGACGCGCGAAGCGGCGCCAGACCCGGACGGCAGTTCACCGCATCCCTCATCCCGCACCCCGCATCCCGCCATACACATGGAAGCCATCTCGAAGTCCTTCGGCCCCATCCGCGCCAATCGCGACGCGTCGCTCGAGATAATGCAGGGCGAGATTCACGCGCTCGTCGGAGAGAACGGCGCCGGCAAATCTACGCTGATGCGCATACTCGGCGGACTGATGAAGCCAGATGCCGGCCGCGTCGAGGTGAACGGGCGCGACGTCACTGGCTGGTCCACCAACGATGCAATCGCCGCGGGGATCGGAATCGTCCATCAGCACTTCATGCTCGTGCCAACCCTCTCAGTCGCCGAGAACCTCGTGCTCGGCTGCGAGCCCAGGACGAGAGTTGTCGCGCTCGACTACCCACGCGCGGCGGACGACGTTCGCAAGCTCTCGAACGAAACTGGCTTGGTGATCGCGCCCGACCGACTCGTGTCCGATCTATCGGTAGGGGAAG
>CADDZN010000086.1 GCA_902812375.1 bacterium
TCGTCATCCAGATCGAGCGCCTCGACGCCGGCGAGCAGCTCGTCGACCGGCTTTCTCCATTCCGCCTCGAGCTTTTCACGGATGGCTGCTCTGCGTCCGGACAGTTCGGTGTAGCGAAGCTCCGCGCGGTGCAGCTCCTCGCTCGAGCTGGAGACACGGTGCCTGATCTCTGTCAGGGAGTGCTCGTCACTGAGAAGACGTTCGTCTATTTCGTGGACCAGTTGCTCTGCCTCCGCCAATCTTTGCTCCGCGGCTTCAAGTGTAGCCTGCCGAGCGTCCAGATCGCTCCGCCACTGAGCGAGAGTCTCGGTTAGCTGCGCATCCGCGGTCGAAAGCGTACTGAGCTCCACCTGTAACGACTCAAGCCTTCCGGTGGCTGAGGCAAACTCTTCACTCAAATGCCGACGTCGATCCGACGCTACCTCGAGTTGCGCTTGTGCCTGGGCGCGCAAAATCTGGCTCGCGGTTCGCTGCTCGCGCGCTTCCTCCTGCTTTTGCTCGGCGGTCGCCAACATCTCGCGAGCTACAGCAACCGACGATTCGTGTTCCGCGATGCGCGTTTCTACGTCGCGACTGATTGCCGCCAGAGATTCCAAACGAAGCGCAATGGCGCTCTCGCGCTCGATGAGTCGCTCGATGAGTGCGCGCGCTTCCGCCGCTTCTCGCGCCGCTCGCTGATGCTGACGAGCAAGCGCCGCTGACCGGTCGGCGGCTTCGATGCTTGCTCTCGCCGCCTGGGAGGCTGCCTCCTGCGCGACGATCGCAGTGCGGTCCGCGGCAGCTAATGCGGCTCGCTCCGACTCGGCAGCGGCCGCTGCGGTGTGCCGAGCCGCAGCGCTGTTCGTTACCACTTGCCGCAGCTCCGAGATCTCGGCGCGGCGACGAAGCGGTCCTGGGCCTGACTCTGGCGCGGGCAGCCAAACGGCACCGCGCGCATCTACGAATGCACTTCCGTTCTCCAGCGGTCTCACCCGCCCGAGGAGGGAGCGCACCCAGCGACTGGCCGGCGACGCAGCCTCAACGAGATCGCCAAGAGCGTGCTGTGAAGCGCCGCCTTCAGCTTGCTCACCATCCCCCGCATCAACAGGTAGGAGCAGCAGTGGTCCTGGCCCTGTCGCGCTATGCCAGGCGCGAATGGCTTCGGCCACTTCTTTGTCGCGGACCAGAACCGCATTGACGGTCGGTCCCAGAAAGCGCTCGACGAGTGCGGCGGAACTGGCGTCAGTGCTCATGAAATCGCTCAGAGGGCCGAGCACGGCGCCCTCGCCAAAGATGCCGCGCTCCTTGAGGAGACGCGCAGCAGCCGGAGCCAGGCCCACACGTTCGCGCTCGAGTGCTTCGAGCGCATTGAGCTTCGCTACGGACGCCGTGTGCAGCTCCTCGGCGCGAAGAAGGTCGGCCCGGGCGGCGCTCTCG
Source organism: bacterium (assembly GCA_902812375.1). GTDB lineage: Bacteria > Gemmatimonadota > Gemmatimonadetes > Gemmatimonadales > Gemmatimonadaceae > UBA4720. The sequence continues at coordinate 1,417 of CADDZN010000086.1, forward strand.
CGCTCGCGTGCCTTCAGCAAAAGATCTCGCGCTTCTTCGGCGGCAACTGATGTCTCCGCAACCCGAGTCGCGGCAACCATCGCCGCGTCCTCGGCTAGGGCGAGCTCTCTTCGCGAAGTCTCTGCCGCGTCGAAGAGCTGCATCTGCTCGGCCTCGAGGTTTGCTCTTCGCGCAGCGAGCTCGACTCTTTCGCGCTCGCTGCTCTGGCGATCCAGCTCCGCTCGGTGGAGCTCCTCACGAAGGTCACGCAGCTCGCGTTCTCCTTTTTCTACGTTTCCGCGCGCCAGACTGAGCGCGGCGCGCACATTTTCTTCATAGCGAGCGTGTGATGCCAGCGCTTCTTCTGCGTTCGCCATCGCTGCCTCGAGCTCAGCGAGCTCGGTTGCCGCGCGCTCCAGCTCTCCACTCACCCTCCCGGCGGCGGCGTCGCCCTCACGGCGTTCCTCTTCCGCACGTTCGCGGCGCGACAATGCGTTGCGCAACCGTTCTTCAGCGACGGCGATCTCGCCGCGGAGCTGCTGGGTGCTCTCGCGCTGAACCGAGACGAGCCGCGCTAACTCCGTTCGGCGTGCTTCCGCAATTGTTCGCTCGGCGAGCGCGCTTTCACGCGCCGCATCGGCATCTTTCAGGCGTTCTTCCTCGGCGGGAACTTCCGCGCGCAGCGCGGTGACGCGCTCTTCGAGCCTTACGAGCTCGTCCCGCCACGCGTCCATCTCCCGGGATGCGTGCGCAACCTCGAGAGTAAAGCGTCGTGCGGTCAGCTCGCTGTGACGCTCGGCGCGCTTTCTTTGGCGCGCCAAAGAGCGAACCTGGCTCTGAACTTCGGTGATGAGATCATCTATTCGCGCGAGATCGGCGGTCGTCTCCTCGAGTCTGCGCTCGGCGCTGCGTTTCCGATCGCGATAGAGCCCGATGCCTGCAGCCTCCTCGAAGAGCTCGCGCCTGTCGTCTGGTCTGTCCGACAGCAGCAGGTCGATCATCCTGGCTTCGATGACGACGCCCGAGTCGGCACCCAAACCGGTGCCGCGTACCATGTCGTGGATGTCGCGCAGGCGACAGGGTGAGTTGTTCAGGAAGTACTCACTCTCGCCGGATCGGCTCAGTCTGCGGGTGATCACGACTTCGCGGAATGGAATATCGAGCGTACCGTCGTTATCGAAGTGAAGAGAGACTTCCGCGAGGCTGACGGCACGTCTCGCCGAGGAGCCCTGGAAAATCACTTCCTCCATCTTCGCGCCGCGGAGCGCGCGCGCACGCTGCTCGCCAAGCACCCAGCGAACGGCATCGGAGACGTTGGATTTGCCGCAGCCGTTGGGACCAACGATTGCCGTGACACCCGGCTCGAACACCATTTCGGTGCGGTCCGCGAATGATTTGAAACCGTGAATCTCGAGCTTGGTCAGACGCACTATGGCGTACTCCCGGTTCGATACACGAGAACGGGTTTGAGGCCCGCCACGCGCAAGTTTCTGGTCAGTTCAACCGATTGATCGGCATTATTAAAAGCGCCCGCAAAAACCCGGGCGCCTCCGTCGTCCTGCACGAGCGTATACACTGGCAGTCCACGAGCCGCGTATTTCTGGGTGACGGCGCGGATCGCATCGACAATTCCTCCCTGAGTCGGCACGCTGTCAACCAGCAACGCGAACGGAGTCTGGGTAATGCTTCCAGCGGAATCACTCGCGAGGACCCCCGACCGTCGCAGCGCATGCAGCAGCGAATCGGCCTGCGCTCTCCTCGTGTAGGCACCGGCCGTCACCCTGTACCACAAAGCCCGCTCCGGCCCAATTGGAATTGGCGATACGGCCGCGGCGGGAAGTGCCGCGCTGTTATTCTGCACGAACAAGTTAGCACCTTCCGCTGTGTTTGCGACTAGTAGCTCCACTGAGAATGCCGCGGCGATAGCGGAATCGCTGACATTTGCGGGCGGGGCGACGTGCAGGGTTTCCGCTGGGATGCGCGGAGGCGCTGGTCGGGACTGGGCGGCCGGTGCCGGTCGAAGCGTGATCCGGGGCGCCGGAGCGCGCATACGTCCGTTAAAGAGTGCGATGCCCACCGCGACGAGAAGGACCGCCAAAAGGCCGCCAAGGGCCGGATAAAGCCATCTCCGACGTGGCCAGTTGGCAGCGCCTGCACCGATTCTACGGAGAGGAATCTTGAGAGTTCTGGTGGGGCCCGGAACGCGCGCAACGATCACTGCGGACGGGGCAGCGGGCAGCTCCGCATCCTTGACCAGCACTACGCCGTCCAGTTGTTCGACGAGCTCTGAGAGCCCTGGAGCGGTGCTGGATGTCACGAGGAGGAGAAACGCGCCAGCCTGTGCGAAACCAGCGGCGAGTTTTTTCCAGCGCGGGCTCCGCAGTACCTCCTCGTCGATTAGCGGGTCGCTACCGCTCGGCATCACATAGAGGTTTTTTACGCCTTCGACCTCATAACCGATTTTATTCAGCGAGACGCCGTAGAGAAGGCTGTCCGTAATTCCGGGCGCGTCTTCGTCCTTGACCAGAGATCGGAGCGGGTCGATATCGCCGACGAGGTCGCCAACGACAGACCGGCGGTGAGGAGCTTCCGCGCGCGCGATCCCCAGCGCGACGTAGGCGGCGGCCAGCGGATCACTCGACACCACCGCTATCGCTGAATAACTGCCAAGCAATGCGGCGACCTGCCTTCCGGCGTCCTCCCATGCTACGGGACGGCCGCCGGAAACCTTCTGGCTCAAGGGGAGCCCTCGTAAATCCAGTAATCGCGCTTCGATGCGCGGCCGACCTTGTCCGCTTCCTCGCGTGTCGCAAACGGCCCGATCACAACCCGGAAGATCGGCGATCCCGCTGTAGTCGTCGTGACCACATGCGCATCGATGCCATTGACCTTGATCGAAGATGCGACCTGCTGCGCCTTCTCCTCGCTTAGAAGAGCGGCAAAAGAGACGGTGAAGCCCGCTGACTGGGGTGGCGTTGGTGTGACCGTCCCGCTCGATGGTGGAGCTGTGTCAGCGCTCGTTCTCAAGCCGGGCGACACAGGAGTACTGGACGCGGTGGAGCTGGCCGTCAGTGAATCGAGAGGAGCGCTATCTCCCGGGAACGTCACTGGTTGGTCGAGACCCACCGCGCGCGGCCGAAATCCATCCCAGGCGAAGAAATACCAGAAATCCCGGGCGCCACCAGCGACAGTCGATTTTACATCCAGTTTTTCCGCGCCCATCAGGGTCACATCTTTTGCGCCAAGGAGCGCGAGCAGACCGTCCGGAGTAACGGCTGGTAGGTCAGTGTCCCAGCGGGTGGGAACGGCGCCCACTAGCCTGTTCGTGCCGATCGCGATGACCCATGCGGAATCAGCTTTCGGAAAGCGCGCGAGCAGATACCGACCCAAGGGGTCCATGCGCAATTCCACAGGCGGCTCCGGAAGGGGGATGTCTGTCTGGCTGCTCTCCGTGTAGCGATCAATCACGGACAGCGCGCTGTCCCCAACGGAAGCCACATATAGGCGGTCGCCACTGGGCGTTGGTGCAAGGGCCACTACGCGAGTGGGAAGCTTGACCGCTCCCGCGGGTGAGAGATCCTTCGCCTTGATCCCAACGAGCCCGCTGTCGACAGTGAAGTACAGGCGGTCACCAACCTGCGTGCGCACTCCTCGGCCGGAGAGCGGAAGGACAGCGCTGTCCTCTACGACATCGTCCGGCGGACGCACCTTCCAGAGGACTGTCTGTGCGCCCTTGTTCGCCGCCACTATGAGCTCGCCATTTGGCTGCGCGAATACCGTTCGCGCCGGAACCTCCGGCTTGAATTTCCAGTCGCCTCCATTCGGGTTCAGGCGAAGAACCTGACCCTTGGAATCGATTCCGTAGATGTCGGTGCCATTCGCCGATGACAGGGAGGTGAGCTTGGTCCGGGTGGCGGTCCTCACTTCGCTCATGCGCAAATCGATGCGCCCGGGGAGACCCCGCGTATCAACGAAGGCGATCGTCCCCGCATCGGGATCGAACGCGAGGACGCGATCAATAGCAGGGCCCGCAGAATCCGTCCACACCGCGGAGTCGAGCCTGGGATACGTGTAGACTCGCGCGAGCCCTCCCCTCCGTGGGGCGCGGAGAAGGAGGACGTCGGTGCTCCGAGTCTGGGTTATCGGGCCGGGAGCGCTGTCCGGTGTTGCCTTGTCGTTAGTGCAGGCCGCACAGATCAGGGCCAGCGCGATGAGCCGGCGCAACGGTTAGTAACTCGCTCCCAATGAGAATGTCCAGTTCGGCTTACGCGAACCGACGAGAGGCCGCGCGTAATCCCAGCGAAGGATCGCAAGATTGAAGAGGTTCACGCGGAGCCCGCCGCCCCAGCTAGTGAGCGGATAGCGATCCTTGTCGGGATCGTTACCGAGCGGAGCGCTGCCCAGATGCGGCGTCATGCCTTTGCTCCACGCGAGGCCCGCGTCGTAGAAGATCAATCCATCGACTGGCGGTAGGCCGAAGTTGCTGCCAATGTCGAACCGGCGAATGATCGGGAAGCGTAACTCCTCATTGAACACCGCGACGCGACTGCCCGCGAGCTGCTGATTGGGACATGTCGACTGCGAGCCGATCACCGAGGTGCAGTCGAAGTAGTTGAAGTTGGCACGATCGTATCCGCGGATGAAATCCGGACGGCCGATGTACTTCGGGAAAAATGCTTCGTCATGTCCAACGGCGATCGACGTCATGAAGCGAGTCGCGAACGTCAGGGTGTTGAAGATGATGGGATCGTACCGACGGTAATCCGCGAGGAAATCAGCGAAGTGGAGCTTGCCAAGCGTCTGTGACGCCTGGAAGCGCATTCTCCGGCCGATGACGGGGCCGGTGTTACCGAACAACGTATTGTCGGAGACGAAGGCAGTCGACGGCGTGACGTAATTATAGGTCTGCAGTTTTTGTGCGGTATTGAAATTGACGTCGCTGCAGAAGCCGCTGAGCGGTGAGCACTGTTGGCTGATGTTGATGATGCTCTCGGCGATGCTGTTGAACTGCACACCGGTCTCGAAGCGCGTGAACCGATTTAGCGGGTACTGACCAACAAGGAATACGTTGCGAACGACGTAGCGCAGGTATTGCTGCACGAAGTTTATGTTGCCATTCGATAACGGTACGCTACCGTAGCCGAGCGGAACGTATACGGGATCCTGCGAGAGGCCGGTCGTGTACTGCAGGCGGTGACTCAGGTTTGCGTAACCAACGAAAACACTCGCGTCGCTCAGCCTGCCATAGACGTTTCCAGCGACGGCGAGTTGATGGTTGCCGAGCAGATCGCTGAAGACGAATGCGGTACCTCCGGCAAAGGTGCCGTAGTTCGGGGTGTAGCCTACGGACGGATCGGCGATGTAGTCGGGGTGGAGAGTTGCGTGGTAAGGATGCTCCTTGAACCTCGAGGTGTCGGGCAACCCGAACAATGGATCGGCCTGAAGCGCGGCGATTGTCGTTGGTGTCTCCTGACTCAATTCGGCCGAAGGAAGCACGGATGATTGCCGCGTTCCGGTGGGACTGCGATACACCGAGGTCGGCTCGCCCGGACGCGGACGCAGGATCAAAGAATCGGCCCTGCCTGCCTCAGTCGTATCCAGAGCGGCGTTATTCGCGACAGCGGTCGTAGTTGCAGCGTTCGGGTTGAACGCGGTCTTCTTGAGCGCCCGAGGGTTGTCGATAGTCCAGACGGTGTAGTCGCCACGCTCGAAATTCGTGTACGCGAGCCGGTCTGCACCGCGCGCCCAGCTTATCGCGGGACTGAATTCTGTAATCGCCGACACACCGCCCAGGACGTTCGTGAGCTGGTAATGCTGACGATCGGTGAAATCAAAAAGGAAGATGTTCGGAACGCCCGTACGGTCCGAGATAAACGCGAGCTGCTGTCCATCCGGCGACCAAACCGGATTCAGGTTGAGTCCTCCCTGATTGGGAAGTACGTCGATAGCACCCGATCGAAGATCCATGACGGCGATGCGCCACTTGGAGAACTTGAGGACCGCGAGATTCGTCTCAGGGCTCCGGTCGGTAGCGAACGCGATGCGCGTGCCGTCGGGCGACCATGCAGGCTGCATATCGCCATAGATATCGTTGGTGAGCTGACGCAGGTTCTTGCCGTCGGCATCTACGATGTAGAGATCCGTGATTCCACCGTGCGTCCCGCTGAATGCGATTTGCCTGTCGTCAGGTGACCAGACCGGGCTCCAGATCGCATCGACCGACGGAAGGTCTACACGGCGTTTCACCGAAGCGCTCGCGACATCCATCAAGTACATCACGTCCTTGCCCTCGCGCTGCGCGGTGAAGGCAAGCATGCGCCCGCTGTTCGAGAACGAGCTCTGGGAGTAAAGGAGCCTCAGCTCCTCGAAATTCGGATTGGTCGTGCTCTCGACGAGCCGCTTGATTCGCTTGCCGGTGCGTGCATCGGCGAGCCATAAATCGATGAAGAGCTCTCCTCTCTTTTCGTTACCGTTCGAGAGGAAGGCGATGAGATTGCCGTTGTTCGACAGCGATGGAGCGAGAAAGATCTGGCCGCCGCTTTTCTTCTCGGTGAGTAATGGCTGAGAGAAGCTGCGCGGGCGATCGAGCGTGGCAGCCTGCGGCAAATATTTGGCGTTGACGGATTCACGCCACTCATCACTCAACTCGTGGAGCGTGAGGCCTAGCTGCCGTTGAAAGGCCCGGGCGATTCCGAGCGTTGGCACGTTCTGCAGGATCTCGCCGATCGCGGCGTCGCCCCAGCGTTCTCCGATGTACTGCCATAGCGCCTCACCGTAACGGTACGGGAAATACTTGTCGGGACGTTCCGTCATCTGCTCGATAGTCGGCAGAGTTCCATTTACGGCCGCGTCGCGGATCCACGTCGTCGTGAGAATGTGGTTTGGCCCAAGCGACAGATACTCGGCCATACCTTCCATGAACCAGTAGGGTGGATTTACCTGGTTGAGTGTTTGCACGTTCGCGCCGGCTTTGCCGCGAGCGAAGATGTCGTACTGGAACTCGTGCACCATTTCGTGGGTGAGCACGTGCTCGAAACTGCCGAGGTCGCCAGTGAGCGGGAGGATCATACGGCCGCGCGCATAGTCGGTGACGCCGCCGGTGCCTTCACCGAGATCGCCGGTCACGTTGTTCTGACCGAACTCCGCGCGGGACGCGAACAGGACTATCGGCTTCTTCTCGCGGAACTGGTGGTCAAGCACCTGCGACAGGCGCGCATACGACCGCTCTGCCATCCGAGCGGCGGCCATTGCTCCTTCTTTTTCTTCCGGATAGTAGTGGACGAGCCAGTGCTCGGTCTCGATGACCTGCCAATCAAAGTGGCGGTACTGCACCTGGTTCTGCCCGAAATATTGCTGTGCGTCGAGGCGAGTCGCGCACAGGACCAGCGCCGCTAGGGCGAGAATCCTTCCCGCTTTCATCGTTCTTACTCCGGTGACTCCAGCGCAACTACCTCGGCGTCGCTCCAGAGTCTCTCGATCTGGTAGAACGAACGAAGCGTCGGATGGAAGATGTGAACTACAAAATCAAAGAAATCGAGGAGCACCCAGCGTCCCTGCTGCAAACCTTCAGTGTGGTGCACGGTCAGCCCGGCTTTTTTCATCTCGGAAATCACGTGCTCGCCGATGGATCTCACGTGAGTATCCGAGGTCCCGCTCGCGATGACGAAGTAATCCGTCATGTCGGTGACGCCTGCCAAGTTCAGCAGCACGACGTCATTTGCTTTCATGTCCAGGCACAACTGGGCGGCGCGCTGTACACGGAGCGCGCCTTCACGGGCGGAAACAGAAGGAAGGGATGTCGCCATGCTTTTCAGTGAAGGTTTGCAATCGGCGAAGCGCGCCGAATCTCTATGTAGCTTATCTGTGCAGCAAAAGTTCCGTGAGGGGCAGAAAACGCATTTCGCACGCCAGTCAGGCCACGATCAGCAGTCCGAAACGGCATGACCTTGGACTGAGACTAATTTGCGGATTCCGGTAAGACCGCCCGCTTTTCCCCTCTAGCCGCGAGAGCAACCAACCGCAGTGGTGCAGCTACTGCTTGATAACCCAAACTTTGATCTCGGGATGAACATCCGCGTGTAGCCTGATGGGCACCCGATATACACCAAGCGCCCGGATGGGCTCGTGCAGCTCGATTTGACGCTTCTCGAGGTGGAATCCCTGGGCCTCGAGCTGGTGCGCGATGTCCGATGAGGTGACTGATCCGAACAGCTTGCCTTCCTCCCCAACGCGGGCGGAGAAAGTAAGCGACACCTGCTCGAGCTTGGTGGCGAGCTCGGATGCAGAGCCGCGGCGCTGCTCTTCCGCCTGCTCCAGACGTTGGCGTTCCTGCTCGATGCGCCGTCTGTTGCCTGCAGTCGCCTCGTACGCAATGCCGCGGGGAAGGAGATAATTCCGCGCGTAGCCATCGGAAACTTTGACGATGTCGCCAGGGTGGCCAAGCTTTTCGACTGCCTCTCTGAGTATGACTTCCATTGGAGAAATTTCCTTCAGTTATCGTTGAGAACGGGTAATTCTAGCACAAAGGGTTGTGGATTCGTACGGTCAGGTCGGACGAGCGCGCCGACGCAGATCGAGCCAGGTATCGCCCAGCCCCAGCGCGAGAGCGAGAACGCCGAGCATCACGCAAACCTGGGGAATGAGACTCAGGATGATGATCACGGCGTAGCGGCACCGAGCGACCCACGCGAGCACTCCCAGACCGCGAATCAGGTA
>CADDZN010000087.1 GCA_902812375.1 bacterium
CTTCGACGCCGACCAGCTCGACGCGTCGCGATCCAGCTCGATCGCTGTAACCGTTACACCGGCCTCGCTCAACGCAATTGCCGTCTGTCCAGCGCCCGAATATGCGTCGATGGCAGTGCTCGGCCGGAACGCGAGAGCTCGTTCGAGCACGTACGCGCGAAGCAGCTCCGCCATCGCCGGATTAACCTGCGCGAATGAAGCGGCCGGCGACCTGTCTTCCCGCTTGTCGAACAAAAGGCGGCGAGGCTTGTCGTTAGCGGGCTGCCACCAGAGAGCGGAGAGTGATGGCACGGCCGCCGCGAACTGATCTCGCGCGGCCCAGCTCTCGCCGCCCATCATTACAAAGGTTGGTCCTCCTGTCGTCATCCGAATGCTTCCGCGTAGCTCATTAGAGTCGGGGAAAAACGCGTCCGCCGACATTACTTCGCGCCACGCCGATACCACCGCGCTATCGGTAATCGGACAATCAGCGAGCGCGAACACCCGCACCGGATCGTCGTAAGGGTGTAGACCGGCAGTCCAGCGAGCCCCTTTTCTTCGCATCGCGAGCGTCAGCTTGGTCCGGTACCTCCACTGTTTGGGACTTTCCTCGACAGACGGAAGATCGATCTGTCGTTTGCCGATCCGTTGCAGCGAATCGCGAATGATTCTCTGTTTTGCGGAGAGCTGCGCGTCGTAGCGCACGTGCTGAAGCTGGCACCCTCCGCATTTGTCGCGCGTGTAGTGTGGGCAGGGAGGATCAACCCTGGACGGCGAGCCAGTCACCACATTGCGCAGGGCACCGCGCGCGAAATGTCCCCGCCCGGATATCTGCGCCGTCACTATGTCGCCGGGAGCAGTCCGCGGAACGAAAACCACCAGGCCATCGCTTCTCCCGACTCCGTCGCCACCTGCGGCAATCGAGTCGATTGCAACACTGATGGTTGCCATCAGTCTCGCAGGCTCTCTCTACGCGCAACCTGCTTCCACGTGTCGGCTCCGGGGTCCCGTGCCTTTTCGGATTTGCGCGCCTGCTCCGGGCGCGATGTTCTACGTTCGGCTCGATCTCGATCCGCGAGCAGCGCGGCAGCAATCGCCGCAGCTCTCACTGTTTCTTCCGCGGGGGTGCGGCCGAGTATCGAAGGCAGACGCCGCTCCAACCACTGGATGTCGATATCACCTCTTTGAAACTCTTCATCATCCATCACCCGCACGTGGAAGTCACGCGATGTCTCGATCCCAAGGATCGTCAGATCGACGAGCGCGCGGCGCATGCGCATCACCGCTTGCGCGCGATCTGCTCCCCACACGATCAGCTTACCAAGCATCGGATCGTAATAGAGACCGACGTCGCTCCCCGACTCGATCCCGCCATCCCAGCGTACCCCAGGCCCACTCGGGAGATGCAAATGAGTTATGCGTCCGGTTGAGGGGAGAAAATTATTCAAGGCGTCTTCGCTCGTGATTCGGCATTCCATGGCCCAACCACGCGGTGAAATCTCTTCCTGGCGAAACGGTAATCTCTCGCCCGACGCGACCCGAAGCTGCCACTGCACCAGGTCGATTCCCGTCACGAGTTCCGTCACCGGATGCTCGACTTGCAGTCGGGTGTTCATCTCGAGGAAATAAAACTGGCCGCTGTCGTCGAGCAGAAACTCGCACGTGCCCGCGTTCACGTAGCCCGCGGCTCGCGCAGCCCGCACCGCGGTCTCACCCATTTTCTTTCGCAGCTCTGCGTTTACCGCGACGCTGGGGGCCTCCTCGATCATCTTCTGATGCCGTCGCTGCACCGAGCACTCGCGTTCGCCAAGGGAGAGAACATTTCCGTGGGAGTCAGCGAGTATCTGGATCTCGACGTGGCGTGGCCGCTCAATGAACTTCTCGAGATAGATCGCGTCGTCGCCAAACGCCGCCCTGGCTTCCCTCTGCGCTGCTTCGAATGAGCCGCGCAAATCCTTGGCTGATGTAACGACACGCATTCCCTTCCCGCCTCCGCCCGCAGCGGCCTTGAGCAAAACGGGATATCCGAACTCCGCGGCCTTCGTCTCGGCGTCAACCACACTTGCAAACGGCTCGGTGGTGCCCGGCACCACCGGAACTTCGCTGGCGATGGCGAGAGTGCGCGCCGCGGTCTTGCTCCCCATCGCCGCAATGGCTTCTGCTGGCGGACCAATCCACACCAAGCCCGCATCACGCACAGCGCGCGCAAACCATTCGCGCTCGGACAGAAAACCATATCCTGGGTGGATCGCTTCCGCGGCAGTGAGCTTTGCCGCGTCGATGATCTTGTCTCCGCGCAGGTAGCTTTCGCGCGACGGCGGAGGACCAATCAGCACCGCTTCGTCGGCCTCTCGCACGTGCGGAGCTCGCGCATCGGCCTCGCTGTACACCGCTACGGTTTTCACCCCGAGCTCCTGGCACGCCCGGATTATCCGGAGAGCTATCTCACCGCGATTTGCCACCAGAATTTTTCTGAACAACGTCAGGCCTCCGGCCACCAGGCCAGTCAGCGCAGGCTGCGGTCCGTATCCGCCATTCTACAGCGGAATGTTACCGTGTTTCTTCGGCGGATTCCTGTCGCGCTTGGTCTGAAGCGTTTCCAGCGCATCAATCAGCGCCGGACGCGTGTCACGCGGATCGATGACGTCGTCGACATAGCCCCGGCCGGCAGCGATGTAAGGGTGCGCAAACTTTTCCCGGTACTCCTCGATCTTCGCCTCCGTCGCCGCCGCTTCGTCCCCGCTCTCCGCGATCTCCTTCCGAAATAAAATCTCGACCGCTCCCTTGGGCCCCATCACCGCGATCTCCGCGGTGGGCCATGCCACGTTGAAGTCGCCTCTGATGTGCTTTGAGCTCATGACGTCGTACGCGCCCCCGTACGCCTTCCGCGTTATCACCGTGAGTTTCGGTACCGTCGCTTCACAGTACGCATACAGGAGCTTTGCGCCGTGCTTGATGATCCCACCATGCTCTTGCGCAACTCCCGGCAGAAAGCCCGGCACATCCTCGAAAGTCACGAGCGGAATATTGAAAGCATCGCAAAAGCGAATGAAACGCGCTGCCTTGAGAGACGCATTGATGTCCAACACTCCCGCGAGCACCGCTGGCTGATTCGCGACGATCCCAACGCTGAACCCACCGATGTGCGCGAACCCGCAGATGATGTTCGCGGCATATGCGCGCTGCACCTCGTAGAACTCGGCGTCATCGACCACACGTCGGATCACCTCGTGCATGTCATACGGCTTGTTCGCGTTGTCCGGCACAATGTCGAGAAGCGCTTCGTCGCGGCGGTCGCGCGGATCAGTTCCCGCTCCGCGAGGTGGATCGCCAAGATTGTTCGACGGAACGAAACGAAAAAGATCCCGAATGTGCTGAAGACACTCTGGCTCGGAGTCCGAGGCGAAGTGCGCTACTCCCGAAGTCTCCGAGTGCGTGTCTGCGCCGCCCAGCTCCTCCATCGTCACGTCCTCGTGCGTCACTGTCTTCACCACATTCGGCCCTGTCACGAACATGTACGAAGTGCCGCGGACCATGTACGTAAAGTCGGTGATCGCGGGAGAATACACAGCTCCGCCGGCGCACGGCCCCATGATCGCCGAGATCTGCGGTATGACGCCCGACGCGAGTGTGTTCCGCAGAAATATTTCCGCGTAGCCGCCAAGCGAGACGACTCCCTCCTGAATGCGCGCCCCGCCGGAATCATTGAGTCCGATCACCGGCGCGCCATTCCGCATCGCCAGATCCATGATCTTTACGATCTTCTCGGCGAAAGCTTCTGAAAGAGAGCCACCGAAGACCGTGAAGTCCTGAGAAAATACGTAGACGAGCCGTCCGTCGATCTTTCCATGGCCGGTAACGACTCCGTCGCCATAGTATTTCTGGGACTCGAGACCAAAATCGACCGACCGGTGGACGACGAATCTGTCCATCTCGACGAACGATCCCTCGTCGAGCAGCAGCTCCAGCCGCTCGCGGGCGGAAAGCTTCCCCTTGGCGTGCTGGGCCTTCAGCCGGTCCTCACCGCCGCCCTGCTCCGATTCGGCGCGGCGCCGTTCGAGAAGCTCCAGCTTGTCTCGCATCGTCATAGGAGCGAAAAGCTAACGTGCGGCTGTGGGGGCATCTAGCGCCGGAACCGGTGCGCGCTAGTTATTATCGTTGGGTAAAGGCAACAAGTATCAAACTCATCCGTCCAATTTGACACCACAACGAAAACGATCGCGCAAACCGCGGAAGCGGGCGCGACGCCCGGCGCATCAACACACATCGCTGCCAACGAGCCGGAACGCTTACATGGAAACGCGGCAGTGGCTGCTCAATCGCCACGGTCCGGTGTGCGCCTACTGCGAGCGGCGCGTCAGTGAAAAGGCTATCACGATGGACCACGTGACGCCGCGCAAAGGCAAAACGGCATACGACCGGCGCGACAACCTAGTGCTCGCTTGCCCAGCTTGCAACGCGCTCAAGGCAGATCAACCCTTTCTGGCGTTCTTGCTGGCGCGACGTGCGCGTGCGGCAAGCCTGCTCCGCTACGGCGGGCATCTGAGCCCAATGTTGCTGGATCTTGCGAAGGAGATCGCCGGGCCTGAGGCGGCGGCTCGCGCGGCACGGCTCGCCGATCCCGACTATCCGTATCTCGATTAGGAGTCTGTCGGCTCCAACTGGATAGCGCCGGTTCGCGGCTTCAGCCGCGCCTTGATGAAGGCCAGTACATCCATCTCGTGCTGACGCAGGGTAGGCCCGTGGGATTTTCTCTTGTTCCACTGTCGGTCCGGCAATGGCGGCAGAACCGAGCCCTGGAGATATGCTTCGATTAGCACGGGGTGGATGTAATACTTTCGACAGACGCTGCGTGTGTTGCCGAGCCTCTTTGCCGTCATATCGACAGCCACAACGATGTTGCGCTCGGCCTCCTTTTTCGTTTCCGCGGGTCCCATTTTTCGTAATGCTTCGGCGGCGAGCATTGTCCCTGCCCAGGTGCGGAAGTCCTTCGCGGTTATGTCGCGACCCGTCACTTCCTGCAGATACGCGTTCACATCTTCGGCCTGCACGCTTTGGCGCTTGCCGTCGTCGTCGAGGTACTTGAACAACTCTTCGCCCCGCAGTTCCTGACACCGCTGAACGATCCGCGCGATTCGCTTGTCGGTTACGGCGACCGCGTGCTGAATTCCGCTCTTGCCGCGAAACTCGAAGCGCAGCTCGGACCCCACTACTGCTACGTGGCGGCGGCGAAAAGTTGTCAGTCCGTACGATTTGTTAGCCTTTGCGTATTCGTCGGAACCGATACGTATAAGCGTCGTCTCCAGAAGCCAGACAAGCGTCGCCATGATCTTGTCGCGGGCGAGGCCCGGAAGCTCGATGTCGCTTTCCACACGCTCGCGGATTTTCCAGAGCACATCGCTCAACTCGAACATGCGCTCGAACTTGGTGCCGTCGCGATGTTGTCTGAAGCCGGGGTGATACCGGTATTGCTTCCGGCCGCGCGCGTCACGGGCAGTGACCTGAAGGTGTCCATCGTCGTGGGGACAGATCCAGACGTCGGTCCACGCTGGCGGAATTACGAGCGAGCGAAACCGCTGGAGGAGCTCAGGCGCGCGAATAGCGCGGCCATCGGGGTCCAGATATCTGAACCCGCGGCCGTGCGGCTGCCGCCTGATGCCCGGCATTGCGTCAGTAACGTACCTGAGACCAGCGGCGACCGCGGTCTCGATGTACTCCTGAGATACAGACTGTCCCAGCGTTCCTCCTGTGGCGCGCCTTGGTAATCACGACTACGGCCGCGGGCCGAAGTACGGGGCGTCGTGTATGGGACGCGAGAGCCGCTTGGCGGCAACTCAGCCGTAGAACAGGCCGAGGCTGAACATCAAGAAAGTGACGCGCGACGGCGTCTTGCTTCGGGCTTTTTGCGGTTACGCGCAGGGGAGCGTGAAATAAAAGGTGCTTCCCGAACCGACTTGGCTCTCCACCCAGATTCGCCCGCCGTGCCCCTCCACAATTCCCTTTGCGATGGCCAAGCCGAGACCGATGCCGCGCCGGTCCGAGGGTTTCGCCTGCCAGAAACGGCCAAAAATGTGTGGGAGTTGCTCGGGCGGAATCCCCGGACCGGTGTCGCGAACGCTAAAGCGAACTTCAGTTCCGAGAGATTCGGTGTTGATCGTGACGCGACCTTCGCGCGGTGTGAACTTCACCGCGTTGCCAACGAGGTTGGAGAGCACCTGCTGAATTCGGGCGGAGTCAGCGATAACTCTGGGGAGACCGTCGACGACTGTCGATTCCAGAACGATCGAGCTTCCAACGGCAAGCGGCCGCAACATCTCGATAGTATCGCCGACAATGACACTCACCTCCTCAGGGCGGAGTTCCATACTGAGGCGTCCACTCTCCATTCTTTTCACATCGAGCAGGTCCTGGATCATGCGGTTCATGCGGTCGGCCGCGCGGCGGACAATCTCGACTTGTCTTCGCTCCTGAACGCGCTCGACTGGGGTGTTCTCGAGCATGAGGCCAACAGCCATCGTGACTGTATTGAGCGGATTCCGCAGATCATGCGCGACTACAGCCAGCACATCGTCTCGTGCCCGCGTCGCCTGTTGCGCCTCGTGAAACAGTCTCGCGTGCTCAACTACGATGGCGGCACGCCGTGCGACATCGGCCGCGAGAGAAAGGTCCGCTTCCCCGAACGTCCTGCCCGATCCCGATGTGACGAGAGTCAACGCGCCGAGGGGCTTGCCAGAATTCACCAGGGGAACGCAGATCAAAGACCGCGGCGCGAGCGCTTCTACCGCGCGACGCTGCGAGAGTTCGGCGAACGATGCATGAATGAACTCAGGCGTTATCTCCGCCTCGAGAACGGGCTCACCCGTAGTGATCACGCGGATCAAAGGATGATGATCGGTGAAAGCGCTTCGCGGAAATCTGGCCACCTCCCGCAGAAGCGAGGATTTCAGCGGATCAACGTGGGCTTCCCCGATGCGCTCGAAGATGTCGTCTTCCCCAACGATGTCCAAGGCGCAATAATCCGCGAGTGCGGGAACCGCCAGACGCACGAGTGCTGCAAGAGTCGTTTGATAATCGAAAGACGCGCTCAGCACTCTACTCGCCTCGGCGAGAAGCGCCGCACGCTGTTGGGAGCTCTCGGCCGCTTCTCGTGCCGCATGTTCGCGCTCGAGGAGTCGAGCCTGCTCCTCCGAGCGGAGTCGGGAGGTTACGTCGCGAAAACTCCACACTCGGCCGACAGCCACGTCGCCGATGCGTTGCGGTTGCGAGTATCGCTCGAGAATGCGCCCATCCTTCATCTCGAGTACATCGTAGCTCGCGACATCGGGATGATTGTAGAGGTCCTCGACCTTCGCTATGAAGTCCGCCGGATTCGCCAACTGATCGAGAGCCGCATTGATGGCTCTCTCATCGTCACCGGAGGAGAAGATCTCGGCGGGCACGCCGAACATCTCGGTCATCTTCTGATTGAAGCTCAGAATCTTCCCGTTGAGGTCGACCACGAGTATTCCGTCGGCTGTCGATTCCAGTGTTGCCCGCAAGAGGGAAAATGTTCTGCTCGCCTCCTGCTGCGCCGCGCGACGCTCAGTGATGTCGTCGACAAATGCGACGAGATACATCGGCGATCCGGATGTTGATCGAACGATCGACACAGTAAGATGGACCCAGATTACGCTTCCGTCCTTCCTGACGTAGCGTTTCTCCATTCGATATTCAGGCAGCTCACCAGTCCGAATGCGCGCGATGAAATCCCGGGTTGCCGCACGATCGTCCGGATGTGTCAGGTCCTCAAGGTGAAGCGCGAGAATCTCTGCGCGCGAGTATCCCGTGATCTCGCAGTAGCGCTGATTAACCGAGATCCACTCTTCGGCGAGCGTGAGGTGTGCAATCCCTACCGCGGCCTGTTCGAAGGTCGCCAGCAATAGATGACCGGGCCCGCCAAGGGGTACCGCATATTCCGCCGTCCAGCCAGGTACAGCCGACGACGGCGCGAGAATCATTGAGTCGAGCATTGAGCTGCCAGGTTCCATAGCGCCTAATGTCGCATTGTTTGGCTGGTACCGACAGTTTTTTCTGCGGTAGACCTACTCGAGCTCGTCCAATTTCCTCAACGCTGGAATCTTGATCGCGGTCACTCCGACGACCCCGAGTGTGACGATCCCTCCGAAGATCACGGAACGGACAGTGCCTAGCAGCTTTGCGGCCACTCCCGACTCGAAGGACCCGATCTCGTTCGACGACCCGATGAAAATCTGGTTCACAGCCGACACTCTCCCCAGGAGATGTTGCGGCGTTCGAAGCGTCAGCAAAGTAGACCGGATCACGACGCTGACATTGTCGACCATCCCACTGATCAGGAGAAGCGTCACCGACAGCCAGAATGATCGTGAGAGCGCGAAGAAGATCCAGCACATTCCAAAGGCCGCAACACAGAGGAACAGGGTCGGCCCCGAGCGGCCCAGTCGTCGGCGCAGGAGTATCACGGAGCTGAGCACGGCGCCGGCTGCCGGAGCAGCGCGCATTATTCCGAGCGCCTGCGGACCGGCATGAAGGATGTCCGAGATAAAAATCGGGAGAAGCGCCGGAGCGCCGCCGAAGAACACGGAGAATAAATCGAGGAGTTGCGCTCCCAGAAGCTCGGGCTGGGTGAGCAGGAATCTGATTCCTATCGTGAGGTTATCTCCGATCGTGCCTTCGTTGGCGACGAGCGGATGGCGGGTGTAGGCGATCCGCGCAAAGAGCAGCAGTGCAATCGCGCAGAGTATCGTCTCGACGATGTACGCGAGCCGCGCACCCGAAAAACCGTACAACAGCCCGCCCAGCGCCGGGCCAATGACGGCGGCAAACTGCCAGAGTGAGGAACGCCAGGTTACCGCATTTGCGTAAGTCTCGCGCGGGACAATTTCGGCGCCGAGCGCGGTCCGAGCGGGCTGCAAAAAACTCCTCGCAAGTCCGCTGGCGCTCACGACCCCGTAGATAGGCCACACTCGTCCAGCGAGAAATGCATTCGCGCGCAAAGTGAGCAGCAACAACATTCCGCCGCAGACGACCTGAATACCAATCGCGATTAGCGCGAGATACTTTCGGTTGTAGAGATCGGCTATGTGTCCGGCGTAGAGCGCGGCGAGGATGAATGGGAGCGCCTCCGCCAGCCCGACGATTCCGAGAGAGAGCGGATCCTTTGTGAGAGCATAGACCTGCCACGCAACGACCGTTGCCTGGATCTGCGTGCCGAGCGTGATCGCGGTGAGACTCGAGACATACCAGAGGAAGTTGGTGTTGCGGAGGGAAACGTACGGGTCGTGTCGCTCTGGCATTCCAGGATTACGGATTTCAGGAAGCCGGATGATACGGGGGACGGCGGCGCGCGGCAATTGCGCGGGTCTCTGGGCAGGCGCGCTTTATATTTCACGCCGATCATCACCGCGAGAGTAAAGTGCCGGCCGCAAGAACGATAAAGCCCGAACGATCGGAGTTCCTTCCCTACTTTTCGCGCTACACCGATCTCGTCAGCGCGGGGGATATCATCATGACGCTCGAGGCGCAGATGAAAGAAACCCAGGCGCTTCTCCGTGAACTGCCCGTGTCCATGGGCGGATACCGCTATGCCGCCGACAAATGGAGCGTCAACGAGGTGATCGGTCACATGACCGACACCGAACGGGTTTTCAGCTCGCGAGCGCTCCGCTTCGCCCGAAACGATCCGCAGCCACTACCAGGCTTTGAGCAGGATGATTACGTGAGGAATGCTGCCTTCGACGAATATCCGCTCACGGAGCTAGCAGCGGAGCTCGGTGCCGTGAGACAATCCACGATCTTCCTGTACAGACATCTGGACGAAGCAGCGTGGATGCGGCGTGGTATCGCGAGCGGGGCGGAGGTCACGGTGAGAGCGCTCGCCTATATCACCGCAGGGCATGAGCTGCATCACCGGCAAATTCTTCGGACGCGATATATGCGCGGTTGATAGCGGAGCTGGTCGCGCTTCTGGTTTAGTTCTGAGCCATCCGCTTCGCAGCTCTTGGCTAGAGGACCGAGGGCTGAGGACCAAGTGCATTGATAAT
>CADDZN010000088.1 GCA_902812375.1 bacterium
TCCAGGTTTGCCGTTTCTCGCGTCGGGCGGATTTGACGCGCTCGGCTGGGGCGACGAACAGCTCGCCATCTCGTGCGCTTCGCATGGCGGTGAGCCAGAGCATGTCTCGCTAGTCGAGAGCATGCTGCGCGACATCGGGCTCGAGGAAGGTGATCTCGCCTGTGGTCCGCACGATCCGTCGTCACAGCGCGGCTTGAGAATTCTGAGAGACTCGGGTGAGCGCACGCGCAGAATCCACAACAATTGCTCGGGGAAGCACACTGCAATGCTCGCCCTCGCGCGCCACAAAGATTGGTCTACCCAGGGCTATGACCGGCGCGAGCATCACGTACAACGCGGAATCCTGCACGAGATCTCGCTCTGGACGGATGTGCCCTGCAACAAGATCGTCCAGGCTGTCGACGGCTGTGGCGTAGTGGTTTTCGGAATGACGCTCGAGCGCATGGCACGCGCGTACTCGCGCTTCGCCGTTGCCGCTGCGCGCGGCGAAGAGTTTCCTCGGCGCGTCGTGGATGCAATGAGCTCCAATCCGTTCCTCGTCGGGGGAACCGATCGCATTGATTCCGCGGTGATCGCCGAAACCGACGGCAAGGTTGTGTCGAAGGTCGGCGCTGAAGGTGTTCATTGCGCGATGCTGGTCGATCGCGGAATCGGTATCGCTCTCAAGGTCGAGGATGGCGCTCAGCGCGCGCAGGTCCCGGCGCTGCTGCATCTCCTTCAGGAGCTCGATGCACTGCCCGAGCAGCTCCCGCCGCGGCTTGCAGAATGGATGCGCAAACCGGTGCGGAATACTCGTGGGGAGTGTGTCGGCGCCGTCGTTCTAAAGTCCGAGCTCGCTTAGCCGCGCGTCGGCGCCAACCGATGATACCGGCCAGAAAGAGATGACGACCGGAGCGGAATCCCGGGCTACTGTTTCGCCCATTGATAGCGAGGTCAGACACCTCGTACGCGTCGCCGGCGCGATCGCCGGACTGCCCGAGGGCCAGGTACGGTCCCTCATGTCTGAAGCGCTGGACGAAACCGACCCTGTCGCGATCGAGGAAATAATTCTTCAGTCATATCTGTTCGCTGGGTTTCCGCGGACTCTTAACGCAATGCGTACCTGGCGCGCAGTATCTGAGCGCGCGGCTCCGCCGTCCAGAGAGGCTGTGGTGGGTGACTCGACGGCGGGCGCGGTGTCGTCAACCATTGATAACCTGGACGAACGGCTCGACGACGCAGCCGATGGATTCGCTGGCGATCTCGAGACGTGGAGACGGCGCGGCGAAGAGACGTGCGCAGTGGTGTATGGCGATTCGTACGAGAAGCTGCGCGACAACATTCGCAGTCTGCATCCCGCGCTCGACGACTGGATGATCGTCGATGGTTACGGAAAAGTTCTATCGCGACCGGGAGTGGATCTCAAGACCAGAGAGCTCTGCGTAGTGGCGGCCTGCGCGGTTTCAGGGCAGCAGCGGCAGCTTCACTCGCACCTGCACGGCGCGCTCAACGCCGGCGCTTCCGCCGGCGAAGTTGGCGCGGTGCTCGACGCGCTTGGCGATCTCATCTCCCGCGATGATTTGCTCCGCTATCGACAACTCCTGCAAAAGGTTGCGGCTGCCGCGGATTCTCAGACCGAGGGCGAGCCGTAGCTCAGAATGTTCATCGATCGCGCAGTGATCAGAGTGGAGGGCGGCACGGGAGGATCCGGCGCGACATCATTTCGCCGAGAGTGGCGGACGCCCATGGGAGGGCCGGACGGGGGAGATGGTGGGCGCGGCGGAAGTGTGATCGTTCGCGGGGACGCCAATCTTGCGACGCTCCTCGACTACACCTACCGCGACAACTGGGTCGCGGAACGCGGCGAGCACGGGATGGGCTCCAACAAGAGTGGTCGCTCGGGTGCGGACATCATTATGCCTGTTCCACCCGGAACGATTCTTCGCGATGCCGACACGGGTGAAATCATCGCCGAGATTTTGGAGGACGGGCAAGAGGAAGTGATTGCGAAGGGAGGTCGGGGCGGGAAGGGCAACGCGTTTTTCGCGACGCCGACTCACCAGTCCCCGCGGGAATGGCAACCGGGCGAAGAGGGCGAAGTCCGAAAAATCGAGATGGAGCTGAAGCTCATTGCCGATGTGGGACTTGTCGGTCAGCCCAACGCGGGGAAATCGACGCTCCTCTCGGTGATATCCGCGGCGCGTCCTAAGATCGCCGATTATCCCTTCACGACACTTCAACCGAATCTCGGTGTCGTGCAGCTCACGGATCACCGCACCTTCGTTGTTGCCGACATCCCGGGCATCATCGAAGGAGCGCACGAGGGAAAGGGCCTGGGCCTCCAGTTTCTCAGGCACATCGAGCGGACGAGGATTCTCGCCTTTCTCATTCCGATCGACGCGATGGATTGGCAGGCCGAGTACGATCAGCTTCGCCATGAAGTGGCCGAGTACTCAGCGGACCTCGCGGCGAAGCCGCATTGTGTGGTCTTCACGAAGATGGATTTGCTGGGCGAGGCGTATGCGCCGCCGATCGAAGCGCCAGGCTCATTCGGGATTTTCCCGATCAGTGCTGCAGCGCGCGAAGGTCTCGATGCATTGACAGCGGCGTGGTGGACCGAGCTCCTGCGACTGAAGAAAGGCGTGAAGCGAGAGGATGCAACTGTAAGTCTGCCTTAACGGTCGGTGTCGCAAGCCAACGCGGTGCCTTTACGCGCTCCGGCGCACGAGAGTAGCGTTGCGTCAGCCGAGCAGATCACGCCGGAAACTTCAGCCGCGGAGCCGCGGCCTGCGCCGTTAGCCGCGAGCGGCTCTTTTTTCATCGAGCGTTGGGAGAAAGGTTCGAGCAGTTATCCTGTGGAGCTCCTCGACCTCGCGACTCCGCCATCCCCGCTTTATGCGATTGGTTGCGTCTCCGCACTGGTGCGACCAAGGGTGGCGATTGTTGGAACGCGAAACTCTACGGCGTACGGTGAGCGAGTGACGCGGACGCTCACGCGAGCTCTCGTGAGGGCTGGCGTTTCGATAGTGAGTGGGATGGCGCGCGGGATCGATGGCGCGGCGCATCGCACTGCAATCGAGGAAGGCGGGAATACGGTGGCGGTGCTAGGCACGGGCGTTGACGTTCCGTATCCGGCCGGTCACCGGCAATTGCATCGCTCGATCGCCGAACATGGGCTGGTGCTGTCCGAGAATCCGCCGGGGGCGTCGGCGCACAAAGGCGCGTTCCCCAAGCGAAACAGGATCATTGCCGCGCTCGCTCCGGTCACCATTGTCGTCTAGGCGGGATTCAGAAGCGGCGCTCTCAATACCGCGAGCCAGGCTCTCGATCTCGATCGCGTTGTTGCCGCGGTGCCGGGACCGATCGACAGTGAGCAGAGCAAAGGCTCCAACCAGTTGCTGCGTGATGGAGCGGTGGTGATCGCATCAGTGGAGGACGCGCTCGCACTCCTCGGAGTGTCGGCGCCGAAGCAGCGTCCGTTGCCCATGCTAGCTGATCCCGAACGGCGCGTTTGGGACGTTCTCGGCGAGGGGTACGTTGAGCTCGATTCGCTGGCGTTCAAGGCGGGGCTCAGCATCCCTGAGTGTCTTTCCGCAATTACGTCGCTGGAGCTGATGCAGCTTATCGATTGTGCGCCAAGCGGAGAAATCCGGCGCGCATAATTTCTCGTTTCAGAGTTACTCTAATCGAGGGCTGAGGACCAACGGCATTGATAATTCAGTTCTCGATGTTCTCGATTTGGTGACTGTGAATCGAGGGCCTAGGACCAACGGCATTGATAATTGCGGACTGATCGAGGATCGAGGACTGCGGACAAGTGCGAGTTTCGTAATGGCGTACTCGCTCTGAAGCGCAGTCCTTTGCTTTTAAGAGCGTGCTTTCCGCTCAGAGCTAATAGCTAAGGAGCTCTCAGCGAGGACGGCTCACAACCAGAACTCGGCCACCTGCGCCACGGCTCGGCTTTTGTCCTCGGTCCTCAATCCTCAATCAGTCCGCAATTATCAATGCCGTTGGTCCTCGGCCCTCGGTCCTCAAGCTACGAACTGAGAGCCGACGGCTCAGAACCGACTAGAACCGCGGACTACTGCGGACTACTGCGAACTGCTCGCCGCCGCCCCGTATATTGAATGATGGCTGTGCGTCATCTTTATATTCACATCCCGTTCTGCGCTCGCCGCTGCTCGTACTGCGACTTTTCCATCGCGGTCCGTAGCAGTACCCCCATCGACGAGTACTGTCGCGCTCTTCGAGCCGAGCTTGCCCTCGGCGCAATACAGGGCGCAACGCTCAATACGGTTTATCTGGGCGGCGGTACTCCGTCGCGCCTCGGCGGACCAGGCGTCACAGCTGTCCTCGCGATGGTGCGTGAGCACGCTACGATTACGTCATCGGCCGAAATCACGATTGAAGCCAATCCGGATGACGTGAACGACATCGCCGTCGCGCAGTGGGTCGCCGCAGGGGTCAATCGCATCTCACTAGGCTCGCAAAGCTTTGATGACGCGGTGCTCAAATGGATGCATCGCACCCACGATTCCGCGCAAATCGACCTCGCCGTCCGCACAATTCGAGGTGGTGGGATCGAGAATATCTCCCTCGATCTCATCTTCGCGCTGCCTGCGCACCTCGATCGTGATTGGATGAGCGACATCGCGCACGCGATCGCGCTTGCTCCTTCGCACCTCTCACTGTATGGGCTGACTATTGAACCACACACGGCGATATCACGCTGGGTCGACCGCGGGATCGTCGTCGAGGGTTCGGACTCCCAGTACGAGGACGAGTTTCTGTACGCGCATGAGGCCATGTGCGCAGCGGGTTTCGAGCACTACGAGGTCTCGAACTTCTCACTCCCCGGAAAAGCGTCGCGCCACAACTCGGCCTACTGGAGTGGGGCTGCTTACGCGGGAATCGGCCCATCCGCCCACTCCTTCGATGGCATGACGCGTCGCTGGAACGTTCCGGCGTACGCTGAATGGGTCCGGCGGCTCGCCAGCGGCACATCCGTGATCGGCGGCGAGGAGATCCTCACGGACGAGAACCGCGACGCCGAAAAAGTGTATCTCGGTTTGCGGACGGCAGGCGGTCTGGCGCTCGAGCAGTCGGAGCTGGACGTTCCGAAGTCTTGGCAAACGGCCGGTTGGGCGTCTCTCGCAAACGGGAGGGTCAGCCTCACTGCGTTGGGCTGGCTCAGGCTCGACAGTCTCGTCGCAGCTCTGATCGCCAAAACGGGTGTACAGAGCGCGCCGCCAATCGCGAAGTCGGTCCAACCAGTCTTGAACGGCGAACCGCTGTCGCAAGTCACACTCTAATTGCTCGACCGCCAAAGCAAGGGATCCCCGACGTACGCATATGTTCAGAAATCTGCGAGTTTTCGATAACTCTCTCTAAGCGCAACCCCTAGTGATTGCTATATTTAACGTATGGCACTACCAGGTCTGAACGAGCGCGAGCGGCGGGTACTGGAAGCCGTTATTCAGACTTATGTCGAAACGGCTCAGCCGGCTGGTTCGCGTAGTCTCGCCCACAAATTCGGGCTCGGCGTCTCGCCGGCAACGATTCGGAACACCATGAGCGATTTGGAGGAGAAGGGATACCTCTACCACCCTCATGCTTCAGCCGGTCGCGTGCCTACAGATGTCGCCTATCGTGTTTACGTGGACTCTCTGATTCCGATTCGTCCGCCCGATGTGGTCGAGCGCGAGCGACTCAGCGCGCAGATCATTGCTGGCGGGTCAGCCGTCGAAGCCATCTTGCGTCGGGCTGCCCAAAGCCTTGGCGTGATCACTCAGGAGCTCGGTATAGCGCTGGGTCCGCGTCTCGATAACGCGGTTCTCGAGCGCGTCGAGCTGATCCGGCTTTCCTCTGAGCGCTTGCTCGTTGCGCTCACTCTGTCGGCCGGTGCCGTTCGCACGATCTTCGTCGACGTGCACGGAGAGATTGCCGATGCTGCAATCGCCGAGGTCACGCGAGTTCTCAATGAGCGACTCGCGGGGTTGAGTCTGCGGCAGATTCGGTCCTCGCTGGGCGACCGTCTCCGCGACATCGGTCCGACGCGTGAAGCATCGGATCTCCTCAACGTGTTCGTCGAGGAGGGCGATCAACTATTCGATAGCGCGCTCGAGCCAGATGACGACGCCGTTTTGCTCGGCCAGGCATCCGTTCTTGCCGAACAACCGGAGTTCTCCAGCATCGACAACATGCGGAAGCTCGTCGCGCTTACGGAAACCCGCGAGAAACTTGGCGAGTTGCTGCGTCGTCGTAGCGAGACCGGAGGTGTTTCGATCACGATTGGCAATGAGCACAACGATCCGAAGCTCGCGAGCTTTACCGTCGTTACTGCGTCTTATCACGCCGGGCCGCTTACCGGAGTCATCGGCGTGATTGGGCCCACGCGTATGCCGTACGACAAGGTGATATCGCTCGTGACGCACACGTCAGAGCTGGTGACGGATCTGCTGAAGGAGAATTCCAGGAATCATGGCTGATTTTTATCAGACGCTTGGCGTCCAGCGCGGCGCGAGCGAGGACGAGATAAAGAAGGCGTACCGCAAGCTCGCGATGACGTACCATCCCGATCGCAACAACGGCGCGAAAGAGGCCGAGGAGAAGTTCAAGGCGATCACGGAGGCGTACGACGTGTTGCGCGACCCGAACAAGCGCGCGCTCTACGATCGATACGGCGAGGCAGGACTTCGCAGTGGCGCGGCTGGATTCCACCACGTCGATCTCTCCGAGGCGCTCAACATTTTCATGCGCGATCTGGGCGGACTCGGCGGATTCTCCGATCTCTTTGGCGGTGGTGGCGGTCGAGGAAGTGGTCCGCGGACGGGCTCGGACATCAAGATCGCGATGCCGTTGACACTTGCAGAGGTCGCGACCGGTGTCGAGAAAACTGTCACGGTTAGACTGCTCGAGCCGTGCGACCGGTGCGATGGGAGAGGCGCAGAGCCGGGATCGTCAGCGGTAACGTGCAGCACGTGCAACGGCACCGGTGAAGTGCGCCGAGCGCAACGCTCGTTCTTTGGACAGGTAGTGAGCGTGGCGCCGTGTCCGACGTGCGCAGGTGAAGGCACTATCATTTCGTCGCCGTGCAAGAAATGCAGAGGGGAGGGAAGAATTCGCGGCGAGAAGCAAATTGTCGTGCGCATTCCCGCCGGTGTTGCGACTGGTCAGTACATGAGCATGCGTGGCGTCGGCAACGTGGGTCCGCGTGGCGGCCCAAGAGGCGACATCCTCGTCGTCTTCGAAGTGGAAGAGGATCCGCGTTTCGAGCGCGATGGTGAGGACCTCTATTGCGAAGTGCTCGTGACGTATCCGCAGCTCGCCCTCGGCGCCAACGTCGAAGTGCCGATGGTGAAGGGCACCGTGACTTTACAGGTGCCGCCGGGAACTCAGAGCGGTCAGGTTTTCAATCTCCGCGGTCGCGGTCTGCCGAGGATCAACTCGAGCTCGACGGGCGATCTGCATGTGAGATTGCAACTGTGGACGCCGGACGTTCTATCTGAAGAGGAAGAAGCGCTCATCAGACGCCTCGCGGAGCTTCAGCGCGTGCCGGAGGGCCGGCCAAAGGGATTGTGGTCGAAGCTCAAAGAGTCACTCGGCGCGTGACAGTGTGAGCTGGATAGCGCTCCGAATCACTCCAGAGTCGAATCGCGAAGGGGTGATCGCAGCGCTTTTCCATGCGGGATCGCAGGGCGTGCAGGAAGATGGCATTGAGGTTGTAACGCATTTCCCGCCCGACACGGAAATCGATCACATTCGATCCGCAGTGATGACAGCGGATCCTCTCGCCAATATCGCGATCTCGCGCGCCCCGGACGTCGACTACTCGCAGTGGAGAGCCGCCGTTGGCGCGCACGAGATTGGCGGGTTGGTGGTCGCGCCGCCCTGGCTCGCGCACGAGCATGATGCGTCCACGACGATCATTATCGATCCGGTAATGGCGTTCGGGACGGGCGAGCATCCGACAACGCGCGGCGTGTTGCGGTTGATGCAGGGGCTGGCCCTTACATCGGTGTCCGACCCGATCGACTCTTTCACTTCGCGATCGCCAATCAGAGGAACACTCTCGTCAACTGATAGCTCGCCAGGCGGAGCGCCGACAGGGTTTAGCACAAGCGCAAATGTTCGCCACGAATCGCCGATTATTCGCGAAGGTGATGTGGTTGCCGACCTCGGCGCTGGCAGTGCTGTCCTCTCGATTGCCGCGGCGAAGCTCGGCGCGTCGCGGGTCGTGGCGATCGAGATCGATCATGACTCGATTGCAAACGCCGAGGAAAATGTCCGCGCAAACGGTGTCAGCGATCGTGTAGAAGTTCTGGAGGCGGATGCTGGAACTTTGCTTCCTCTTCTCGCGCCAGTTCGCGTGGTTCTTGCCAACATCATCTCTTCAGTGCTGCTCGATCTCCTGCCGGTGATCCGTTCGTCGCTCGACGTGGGAGGCACGGCGATTCTCTCGGGCATTCTCCGTGACGAACGCGAGAGTATGATCGCGGCGCTCCATAAGAACGGGTGGGAGATCGAAAACGAAGACACGGAGGACGCCTGGTGGAGCGTACAGATCGCGCCCCGGTAGCGACGTTTTTCGCCGGCGAGCCTCTCATCGCCGGCACCACGGTGACACTGTCGGAAGATGCCGCACACCATATCAGGGTCGCGCGGGTGGGTATCGGGGAATGCATCTCTCTGCGTGATGGCGCGGGCCGCGCCGCAATCGGTACGCTCATCAAGACTTCGAAGAGCTCGGCGCTCGTGGAAGTCGACGACGCGAACGAAGTCCCGCGTCCAGCGCCGATACATCTTCTCGCTCCGGTCGCTGACCGCGACCGGATGCTGTGGCTGGCGGAGAAAGTCACCGAGCTTGGTGTGACGAGCTGGCGCCCCGTAGTGTGGCGGAGATCGAAGAGCGTTTCGCCGCGCGGTGAAGGGCCAACGTTTCAGGCGAAGCTGCGCGCCCGGATGACATCGGCACTTATTCAGAGCGGCGCGGCGTGGCTTCCCGACATCTTTCCTGAATCGACCATCGAGCGCGCCGTGGCCGCGGCGCCTGCGGGTACGCGATTGCTTCTCGCGAAGGATGGCGATCCGATTGTCGGTGTGGAGATGCGCGCTCCGATTACGATCGCGCTCGGGCCGGAGGGAGGAATGGAGCCCGCGGAGAGGCAGGCGTTCGTGGATGCGGGGTTTCAGCCTGTGAAGCTTGGCGGAAGCACGCTACGTTTTGAGACTGCGGGCGTCGCCGCGGTGGCAATCACTGGCGCATCGCTCGCACTCGCGAGGCAATCGAATGGCTGAGCCCTGCATCTTCTGCAAGATCGCGCGCGGTGAAGTGCCGGCGCAGATGATCGTGAACAACAAAGAGATCGTGGCGTTTCGCGATCTGAATCCGCAGGCGCCGGTGCATATTCTGATCGTTCCGAAAAAGCACGTGGCATCGTTGGACGATGCGAATGATTCTGATCTGCTTGGGCGGATGATGGTGTTGGCTGCGGCGTTGGCGCGGCAGGAGAAGATCGCACGATCCGGGTATCGGACTGTGGTCAATACTGGTCGAGACGGTGGGCAGTCGGTTGATCACTTGCACATCCATCTTCTCGGCGGGCGTCCTTTTACCTGGCCGCCTGGCTAACTGCGCGCGTTTCCTTTGCATCTCTGCGCGTTGGGAGGGCGAGGGTATCCTCTTCGGCAACAACGCTCGCTCGGGCGGAGCCCCTAAAAGCGTTCGCTCGCTCTGCTCGCTCACGGGTCTCCTGGTCGCTCGCTGAATGTTGCCTGCGAGGACACCCTCGCCCTCCCTTTTGTACAGCGTCGTAACTGCACGCGCGCGATAGCGGCGGCGCGCACGCGCCGCACTGCCCCTCGAGAAGGATGCGATGCCGACAGATTCTTCTTCCCCCTTTAAGCGCGGGGATGCCGAGCTTCGCTCGGCTCGCTCGCGCGCGAGTTCGGGCTAGGGATGGGTTGGCGAAACGGCCCGACAAGGCTCCAGGCGCGAGTAAGGACCATGCCGCTTACAGGTCTCGGTGGGGAGTCGGAGGGGGTG
>CADDZN010000089.1 GCA_902812375.1 bacterium
GCCTTCGGTCTCCGCGCGCGCGACTGAGCGCGCGGAGACCGAAGGCTGAGTTCGTGCTGCCGCGGAGGGAGCATCGTGGTGCGCGCTGTTACAGATCTCGATCAGGGAGGCGAGGGGTGTCCTCACAGGCGACGTCCAAGCGAGCGACCAAGGAGACACGCGAACGAGCGGAGCGAGTGAGCGTTGTTAGCGGCTCCGCCAGAGCGACCGTCGTCGCCGAAGAGGACGCCCTCACCGCCCGACCCAGAGCAGAGATCTAAACGAAGCCACGCACCACGATGCCGAAAGAGCGGAGCTCAGAACTTCCAGCCCCTCAGAGTCGCGATGGCTTTCTCGAGCGCGCTCCTCTGACTCGTGTGCTCGGCTCTCGTTAGCAAATCCTCGTACGTTTCGATCGCGAGATCAACGGCCTCGTAGTCGTGTTCCGCGCCCGCGAGACTTGCGGCATTGTCGGCAAGATTTGCTTTGGCGAGATCGTCGCTTGGAAAGCGTGTCGAGACCTGCTGCCACCGCGCAACGCGCTCGCGCGGATTTGATTCGGCGAGCGCCCACAGATGCCAGCCGGCTCTGTTGTCCGGGTCAGATGCGATCGCGCGTGACGCCAGATCACCCACCACTTCGGGGCCCGCACCGATCAACCAGTAATGGTTCGCAAGCGCCACCAGCGCTTTTGCATCGTCTGGACGGTCCTTTACTGCGCGCTCGAGATCGGGAAGTGGATCGTTCAGCTCGTCATGCGCGGGGGCGGCTTGTTGCTCAGTCATCGCGAATAGAGTGGGTGTCGAGGACCGAAGATTACGTGGGGCGCGGGCGCAACTAAAGGGGCGGACATCCGCGTCCGGAATGATCCCAGACACTGGCAGTCTGGAATTTTTCGGGGCTGGACAACCTCCGCGGCGCCCGGTACCATTACTGTGTTGCTGGACATTTGCACCGGTACATAGTACCATTCTTGCACGAGCGCAGCCCGTTCAGGCGCGCCATTCCAAACAGAGTCAGGTTCCGGATTTCGCGTGAGTCTTTACCGCGGTCCCCGAGAGCCGTTCAGAGCAGCACTTTTCTTCTCAGCCACACCACAACTGCATGAGCGAACCACGCCGACGTCCTTTTCGTCGCGGCCGGCGCAGCCGTCCGCCCGGCAATCCACCAGTCTCTCCCGAATCCTACGGTGATGCCGATCCGTATCTGGAGCCAATGGACCCCTCAACACCAACACCCGACGCCGCAGAAATCCCCGACGCGCGCGACAATATGACATCACCAGCACTTCCCTCTCCCGCACCAACACCAACGCCTGAGCCCTCGGCGCAGTCGATCCCAGACACCGGTTCCACTCCCCTTCCAAATCCGCCAGCGACCAATGGCTCGGGCGGCACAGGGGGCGGACACCAACAGCAATACAATCAACCCTCCGGCGGACATCCAAACCATCGCGAGAGCAATCAACAACAGCAGCGTCATCCAAGCGATCGCGATCGCCACAACGGTAGACGCGGACGCAATCAGCGCGGGCGCGGCAGACAACGCCAGCCGCAGCAGGGCGGTCCGCGTGGCGAGCCACAGCAGCGCGGCCCCGTAGCTCCCGTAGTTCCAGACAGCGAAACTACCGGATGGTTCGATCCGCAGCGCGAAGGTGGTTTTATTCGCCGAGCGGCGAACAGTTATCTGGCGGAGCCAGGGGACGCGTACGTGTCGACGCAGATCATGCGGCAGTACATGCTGCGACGCGGCGACCAGATTTTCGCGACGACCGGACACGACCATCGAAATCGCGTCGTCGTCGTGGAAGTCAAGCAAATCAATGGCCTCGATCCAGCCGAAGCAGCTCGCCGTCCCGATTTCGGTTCCCTCATCGCTTCGTACCCCGAGCGGAAACTGAAGCTCGAGACGGGTCGGCCCGCGAAAGGCGGACCCGAGCTCACTCGCCGAGCAATCGATCTGATTGCGCCAATCGGCTATGGCCAGAGAGCGCTCATCGTAGCGCCGGCCCGCGCCGGAAAAACAATGCTTCTCCAGGCGATCGTCGAAGGCGTGGCGATCAACCATCCGCAGGCTGTTTTGCTCGTTCTACTCGTGGACGAGCGCCCTGAGGAAGTGAGTGAAATGATCACCTGGGGCTATGGCGAGGTTGTTGCCTCCTCCTTCGATATGCCCGCGGTTCGTCATACTGACGTCACCGAAATGGTGCTCGAGCGGGCGCGCCGATTAGTGGAGCTGGGAAAGGATGTCGTCATCGTGCTCGACTCGATTACACGTATGGCCCGCGCTTACAATACCGTGGAGCGCGGCACCGGACGCACTTTGTCCGGCGGTCTGGACTCGTCCGCCATGGCGAAGCCAAAGGCCTTCTTCGGCTCTGCGCGCTCCGTTGCGCCGGAACATGGCGGGGGATCACTCACTATTATCGCTACCGCCCTCGTCGAGACGGGCTCCCGAATGGACGACGTCATCTTCGAGGAGTTCAAGGGCACCGGTAACTGCGAGATCAAGCTCGATCGCTCCCTTTCCGAGAAACGAATCTTCCCCGCAATCGATGTGGCCACGAGCGGCACGCGTCGTGAAGACAAGCTCTTCCGTCCTGATCAGCTAGAGCATGTTTACACCCTTCGACGCGGTCTACAACAGATGCCGTCCAGCTCCGCCATGGAATGGCTTATCAAGCGCATCGCTGCTACACCAAGCAACGACGCGCTCCTGGAAGGACTGTAAGCGGGAAGCGGGAAGCGGGAGGCGGGACGCGCATGCTATAGCGGCGACCCGGCTGCTCGGCCGCGACTCGCATCCAGCCTATCGCTTACCACTTCCCACTTCCCTCCTCGTCGCACTTCTACTGTCCGCCGCGCCGCTCGCTGGCCAGGCGACGGCAACCGCGCCCAGTCATCCGGAGGTCGTGAACCTCACGCTGAAGGGCGTGAAAGCGGTCAAGAGACCGGACCTGGAGCAAAGCATCGCGACCACCGCGTCGCATTGCAACAGCTTCATCCTCATTCCGTTCTGCTGGATAACCAAGTCGAAATACGTCTTCACCAAAGAGTATCTCGACCACAATGAGCTCGCGCGCGATGTGCTGCGCGTCCGGGTGTTTTACTGGAAGAGGGGCTACCGCGAGACGGAAGTAGACACCGCCGTCGTACCGCGAGGCCACAACAAAGTCGGCGTGACGTTCTTTATCACCGAAGGACCTCCGACCGTGGTGTCGGACGTCATAGTTCGCCAGCCGACTCCACTTCTTTCCGAGCGCGAGATCAACAGACGCGTCGTGATCGGAAAGGGCGGACCGCTCAACATGATCCGACTCG
Source organism: bacterium (assembly GCA_902812375.1). Lineage (GTDB taxonomy): Bacteria > Gemmatimonadota > Gemmatimonadetes > Gemmatimonadales > Gemmatimonadaceae > UBA4720. The sequence goes on from CADDZN010000089.1 coordinate 3,300, forward strand.
ATTCGTCACGCGTATTTCTACAGGCACGGCTGTTCGACAAGGGCTACGCGGATGCTGAAGTCGACACATCGGTTGTCATCGATACCGTCGCGCGTACCGCGGTCGTCACGCTGACCCTGAATCCCAAATACAAGACGACGGTCGAAGACATCGTCATCAACGGGAACAAGGGTGTGAGTGACCGCACCATCAGCAAATCGCTCACCTTCCATATCGGCGACATCTTCGTGCGCTCGGAGATGCTGCGGAGCCAGCGCGCGCTCTACGAATCGAATCTCTTTCGACGCGCCGCAATCGAGCCCCGTCCGCCCATCGACATCTCCATCCCCGACTCGGCGAAAGTCGTCGTGGTGACCGTACAGGAAGCTCCGCCGCGCGAAGCTCGATTGAGCGCCGGATTCAACACCGTCGACTTCTTCCAGGTCGAAGGCCGGTTCACTCATTACAACTTCATGGGCGGCGCGCGGCGGCTCGACGTCCAGGGCGCCGTCGGAAATCTGTTCGCAGCATCGCTGAATGGTCGCGGAATTTTTCACAGTGCCAGTCTCGCGCCCGGAGCGGACCTCGCTCGCTACTTCGTCCCGACCTACAACGCGAGCATCGACCTCCAGCAACCGTGGTTCGGCTCTCCACACAACGCGCTCGGCTTCAGTCTCTTCACGCACCGCCGCAGCGCGCCAGGCATTTACGTTGATCGCGGCTACGGAACCAGCCTGACCTTTACACGCGATCTGGCCTTTCGCGCTCCCGCCAGCCTGAACTATCGCTTCGAGATCAGCAAGGTCGATGCGGGCGATGTGTATTTCTGCATCAACTACGGCGTGTGCGATCTGCCAACGCTGAACGCGCTGCGCCAGAACCAGCGGCTATCGCCGCTCGCGCTCACCGCGAACATCGATCGCACCAACGATCCATTCTCGCCGAACAGAGGCTACCGCGCGAACGGGAGTCTCGAGCACGCGTCGGAATTCACGGCCTCTGATTTCCGATACAATCGCGCCGCTGTCGACGGCGCCGCGTTCTATCAGATCAGAAGTCGCGGCGCACTTGGCGCACACGTTCGAGTGGGCTGGGTGAACGCGCTCGGGAGCACCAGGCAGGCTGTCGGCATCGATGCGGCGCTGGGTAACGGCTCGATTCTGCATCCGAGAAAGAGATTCTATGCGGGCGGCTCGCACTCGGTGCGCGGCTACGGCGAGAACCAGCTTGGTCCGCGCGTGCTCACCATCCCGATAGAAGTTCTGCAATCACACGACACCCTGAATGCGGCGTGCACCTCGGGCACCGATGTGACCACGTGTAGTCCCACCGCCGGCGGGCTTCTCGATCGCGACTTCGAGCCTCGTCCACTCGGCGGAAATTTCGTCGCGGAAGCAAGCGTGGAAGTGCGATTCCCGATATGGCAGCAATTGCTCGGCGCCGCGTTCATCGACGCTGGAATGGTTACGCAGAGAACGACGCCGACGCTCGAGAAAAAAGAAGCGGCGATAACTCCGGGTTTTGGGGTACGATATCGCTCGCCGGTGGGTCCCATTCGTGCCGATATAGGAATCAACCCCGCACGGAGCGAGGCACTGCCTGTAGTCACCGAGAATATCGTGAATGGTGAGAGGAAGCTCGTGACGCTACAACAGCGACGCACCTATTCCCCCTTCAGCGGCGGTGGTATCCTGCGAAGACTGGTCCTCCACTTGTCGATCGGCGAAGCCTTCTGATGCGTCGGTGGTTGGTTCGGCTTCTCCTGGGAATCGTCGTACTGATTCTCCTGCTCGTTGCCGGCGTCTTCGTTATCACAAATACCGACTGGGGACGCGAGCGCATTCGGCGTTTCGCCGAGAAGACAATTCAGAAAAACAGTCACGGCCTGGTGCACATCGGGAAGGTTACAGGCAATCTGCTGCGCGGCTTTACACTGCACGATGTCGTGATCACCGATAGCGCTCGAGCGCCGTTCATCAACGTGAAAGAAGCGTGGGCGCGCTACAGCCTCAGCACTTTGCGCGGCAAGCGAATCGAGTTCTACGAGGTGAAGCTGGTTCGCCCGATCATCGTGCTCGATAGAATGCCGGGCGGCAAATGGAACTACGAGCGCATCTTCCCACGCGATACGACGACGCCGAGCGGCCCACGCAAGACGGGTTGGGGAACCTGGATCCGTTTCAGTGATGTCACCGTCATCGATGGTGATTTTACCATTCGATCTCCCTGGAGTCCGGCGACGGGACTGACTGCGTTGCAGACGCAGGATGCCATTCGCACAGCGCTGGGTCCCAATGGCAGGCTGGCGTTGCACCAGGTTCCCGGCGGATACCAGAAGACCTCGAGCTTTCACAAGATCAACGGAATTTTCCCGCTCGTGCGTCTGGAGGATCCGGCGTACAAGAGTCACCTCGTGAATGTCGCCGCTCTGAAGATGATCGCCGAACCTTTCCGCCCCCCGGTAGCGGACGTACGAGGAATGACGGGAGTGATCGAGTTCACTGGCGATTCTGTCTGGTGGAAGGGCGTGCGCGCCGCATTTCCAGGAACGAGAGTCAATGGCGACGGCGTCTACAACCTCAGCAACGGCGACATGCATCTGCGTGTCCACGGCGATCCTGTCGACCCGGGGGATATTCGGTGGGCGATGGTTCAATTGCCCGAGGACGGATCCGGGAAACTTGATTTCGGGCTCGACTGGGTTGGCAAGAGGAGCACGTATATCGCGAGGAACATGGATGTCACGCTGGAGCGCTCGCACGTTGCGGGTCAGATCGAAGCGACCATTACAGATACTGTCGCGTATCGGAATACCAACCTGCGTTTCTCGAATCTCGACACCCGTCTTCTCACGAGACTGTTTCCCACAATCAAGTTCCCGCGTCCGTTGATTCTCGCGGGGCGAGCTGCGTTCAACGGCGGCGAACACTCGCTGCGCACCGACGCCGATGTCACGATCGACGATCGTCTTTCGGGGCGAAGCCGAATTGCCGCCGTGGGTACGCTCGGCTTATCGGGAGGAGTGTTCACCGCGCGCGATCTCCACACGCGGATGCTGCCGCTACAGTTGGGGCTCGCAAAGGCTATTGCGCCAAAGCTTTTCCTGAACGGAACGTTGAGTGGCGCGGCGACACTCAACGGCTCGAGCGCGGGTATAATGACTGCGGTGGGTGACGTGACCAACATCGATCGCGGTGCACTGACGCACGCCACCGGGCGATTCGCGTTTCGCACGACGGGAATTCCGTGGTTCGACGTCGACGCGCGAATGCATCCGCTCTCGCTCGTGATGCTCGGACGGTTCATGCCGAGCGTGGGATTGCGTGGAAATGCGTCGGGGCAATTGAAGTTGAGGGGCAACCTGAACGATCTCGCGATCAACACGCAGATGACGCTCGCCGATGGCGGTTTCGTCGATCTGCGCGGGACGATGGATCTCCAGAGCAGAGTGACTGGCTACAATCTCGATTTCACCACGAGACGACTCAATGCGCACACGATCGTCGCCAAGGCACCGACGACGTTGATCACCGCTGTTGGATCGGCTCGCGGTCGCGGATTCGACCCCGCGACAATGCAGGCGCAGTTGACGGCTCGGGTCGCGACATCCAGCATCGATACCATTTCAGTCGACAGCGCGAACGTTCGCGTGGCGGTAGCGAATGGTCTCGCGCGCTTCGACACCCTTGCGGTCGCGCTGCCGCAGGGGATCGCGGAGGCAAAGGGCACCTTTGGACTTACAGCGGGTCGCAGTGGAACGCTCACCTATCATGTGGCGATCGATTCTCTGTCGCATTTCGCCGCGCTCATCTCGCCCGACACCGGCGTTGTGCGCCCGCGGCCTGGCATCCTTGCAAACAGGGTGCGAAAGGCGCGTGCGGATTCGTCGAGAGTTGCGCGCGCGACGCAGGTCGAGCGCGCGGCGAGTCGAGCGGGACTTCCGCCGCGGCCGGCCGTCGACACGCCGCAGAGTGTTCCTAAAAACATTGTAGCGGGTAGTCTGCGCGCCGACGGAGTGGCGACCGGCAATATCAGGAACTTCAGCCTCACTGGAACTGCATCGGGCTCGAACATAATTGCGCGCGGCAATACTGTCGGATCTTTTGCCGGCAGCTACGAGTGGATCAATGCGCGCACTCCGCAGTCGCGGGTGACAGTGAATGGAGAGGCGCGCGCGGTACGTGCGGCGGGATTCGATCTCGACAGCGTCGGGGTGAAGCTGAGTTATCAGAAGCCCAACGGAACGCTCGCGCTCGTCGTGAGTCAGGACAATCAGCGAACGTACTCGGCCAACGCGGCCTTTGTTCTCGAGAAAGTTCGGAACACGGCAATCCTCAACAACCTCAAGCTGCAATTCGATACGAGCGTGTGGGCGAGCACCCGCGCGGCGACGCTGCACTGGGGCCAGGCTGGCATCGATGTCAACAATCTCGAGCTGCGCAACGGAGCGAACGGCCGCATTTATGTAAATGGCTTTATCCCGAAGGAGGGCAACGCCAATCTCGATCTCGCGGTGGATAATCTGAACATCGAGGACGTGACGGCGCTGTTGCAGAGCGATCTCAACGCTACCGGCCTCGTGTCGTTCAACGTCCACGCGACGGGAACGCGCGAGAATCCGCAATTCAAGGGAGTCTTTGGCGCGACGAATCTCGTCTACAATGGCACGACGTTGCCCGAGGTACATGGGAACGTACAGTACGCCGATCAGACCCTCACTGGCCGCGCTGAGGCGATGAGAGAGGGCCTGCCGCCCTTCCTGGTAGCGGAGGGCACAGTTCCCATCAATCTCGCGCTGACGGGCGTCACGGGCTCGAGATTCCCGGCCAACAGGCAGATCGCGCTCAACATCACGGCTGATAGTCTACCGATACAACTCATTCCGCAATTCAACGCGTACGTGTCCAACGTGCGTGGAAAGGTTAGTAGCTCGTTCAAGGTCGCGGGTACGCTCAACAAGCCGCAGGTCACGGGGCAGTTCGCGATGCACCAGGGTTCGCTGCACGTGATTCCTGCCGGCATCAATCTGAACGGTATCGAAGCCTCGGTCAGATTGCTCGGCGATACCGTAGTGATCGATTCGATCGCCGCGAACAACAAAGGTCGCATCCTGCTGACGGGCGGGTTGGGACTGCAATCGCTCACGACCCCGAGCTTCGATCTCAAGCTGGTGACGAGCGGGGCGCAGGTGCTGAACAATGATCGTGGACAGCTAACGGTCAGCGCCAATCTCGCGATGGTTGGTCCGTTCAAGGATGCGCACATCACTGGCGGAGTACGTCTGCGTCAGGGCGTGATCTACATTCCGCCCTCCGACAACAAGAATCTGGTTGGCGCCGAGGATCCCGCCCTGTTCAATGTGCTGGATACAGCGGTCACATCTGACAAGGAGATCTTCCCATCACAGTCGCCGCTGCTCGCGAACCTTCGCGCTGATGTCGACCTGCGAATCGACCGCGACGTGTTCGTGCGCTCGCGCGAAGCCAACGTCGAGATTTACAGCGACGGTGACCTCGGCGTGCACGTGAACCGCGCGAAGGAAACGCTGGTGCTCGACGGTGTGATCCTTAGCGATCGCGGCGAGTACAGCTTCATGACGCGCAGATTCAACATCAAACGCGGGTCGGCGACGTTCATAAATTCGACGGAGCTCAATCCGACACTGCAGGCGACTGGTGAGTACGAGGTGAGACAGCCGAACCGTGAGGCGATCAACATCCAGATCGTAGTGGGCGGCACGCTGCGGAATCCGAACATCTCGCTCACGAGTGACGCGCAGCCGCCCATCCCGCAGAGTGATCTCCTGAGCTATCTCGCGTTCGGCCAATCCTCATCCTCGTTGCTTCAGCTAGAGGGGTCGGGGCTCACCAACGGTGGAGGCGGCACCAATGTGGTTGGCGCAGGTGCGGCGCTGGCGAGTCGCCAGCTCGCTGGTATCGCCCTCGGTGTTGCTGCCGATCAGATCGCCGGAAGTGCGGCGCGGTCACTGGGCGCCGACGTCTTCACGATCACCCCGGCAGACGTGCAGACGGATGTCGGAAATTTCCTGCGAGCAACGCAGTTCGAGTTCGGCAAGTACATCAAGGTTCACACTTTCGTCGCAGTTAGATCGCCGCTCGATCCATCGGCGCTTGTCCGACCGGGCGTGCAGCTTGTGCACTGGTTTGGCGGGACGCGCGGGTACCGTCTCGAGAGCGGAATCGATACGAGATATCTTCTGAGGGAGCCGACGTTGTCGCGCGTGCAGGACATCGTGACGACGAGCGCGTTCGGCGCGTTCCTCATCCGCGAATGGCGCTTCTAGTATCGGGGCGCACTTCTTCGTGCGCAGCCAGCGAGCCCGAATAGATTACACTCGATGATTTCAGCGCGCGAAGCACTCGCCAGACTTCAGGACGGCAACCGCAGATTCATTTCGACCCTCCGTGATTCCAGCGGATTTCTCAGCGGAACCGGCAGACCGCAGCTCACCCAGGCCCAGGAACCGATCGCAATCATCCTCGGCTGCTCCGACGCGCGGGTGCCGGCCGAAATCGTATTCGATCAGGGACTCGGCGATCTGTTCGTCATCCGTGTCGCGGGAAACATTGTCGCGCCATCACAGGTAGGAAGCGTGGAGTTTGCGGCGGCGCGATTCGGGACGCGATTGGTCGTCGTAATGGGACACTCGCGATGTGGCGCCATCGCGGCGACGCTGGAGGAGCTCCAGCG
>CADDZN010000090.1 GCA_902812375.1 bacterium
GAGGCCATGAGAGGCCATGAAGCTTACCGGCACAGTCCTGAGGTGTTCGGCGCGCAAAGTCAATTCCAGCAGCAAGGAGACCTACGTCACCAACCTGCTGGTCCTGGACCCGGAGAACAGCTCCGGCAACAACTACGCGGTGGAGGTGTGGGACAACAAGCCCCACGAAGTGGCGCCCATGTCAGAGATCGAGCTGACAGTCATCGGCGTCGTGAACAAAACCGGCGCGCTGCCCGCGCTGCGGGCTCTCATGCCGCGAGCGGAAGCGCAAGCTGCGGCGTAGCCGCAGCCGAGAAACACGGTGAATCTTCGCTGCGATTCACGGATAAAGGCGTCGCGCAGCGACGTCTTTATCCATTCCGGTGCCACCCCTCCCGAGGGATGGGTGACTGGGGAGGTCAATGGGTATGGATGATCCATCCCCATTGGGGAGGAATTAGCAGGTTTGCAGTCGGTGGAAGCACTCACGGACAAGATTCTCTACCGGCTCTCGTCTGATCTGAAGGTGCGGGCCCTGGCTGAGAGGCTGCTCCACCGCTTTGCCGAAACGGTGGGCGATCTGCCAGCCAGCGAGCGACACCACCACGCCGACGCCGGAGGCCTGTACCAGCATTCGCTGGAAGTAGCGCTGAACGCTTTGGAAGAATTCGAGGGCAATATCGTCATGGAGCATAGGGCAGACAGCACGGTTGACAGTTTCCGCAGCTCGCGCAACCGACCGAGATGGCAGTACGCCACCTTCATCGGTGCTCTGTGCCATGACCTCGGCAAGGTCTTTGACCTGGAGGTCCAGGGCAAAGGCGAGACATGGTCACCAATTCATGAGCGCTACTCCGAGTTCGGTCGTCGGGTCAAAACACCGATCGCGAGTTGGGACCCTCATCGTGAGCACGGCGATCATGCCGAACGCTCTGGTCGGCTCCTTCATCACGTCCTCTCGCCGGAAGACCTTAGTTATCTAGGCAGGCCGCGCGTCGAGCACCTGTATCGCTGTCTTGCGGAGGGGCATAGCAAAGGCATGGCTGGCCTGCTCTCGCAGATGGTCAAACAGGCGGACCAAGTCAGCGTTGAGCAGGCCCAAGCCGCCATCGCATCACGGCCGGATAGCAAGGTCGGCCTCCTGTTGCAGACTTGGCAGGAGCTAATCCGGGACGGGCAGATGTGGATCAATACCCCTGGTGCACAGGTGTGGGTCGAGGGCGATAAGACGGCGGTGATCGTGCCCGTGGCGGTAAGCATGGCACGGGATCGGCTGAAGCAACGAAGCATCACTCTGCCGCCAAACACGAATCTGTACAACATCCTACGCAGCGCCGGTCTGGTTGAATCGAATGAGCGGGGACTGAATGTTTGGTACGTTCGAGTTCAGGGAAAACATGGTCTTGTCCCGCTCAGCGCCCTGATCTTTCCCACGGAGAAGATCGTAGCCACGGTCATACCCACAGAGATTTTGTCCACAGTACCTGCTACCCACTTCGAAATCGAGATCGAGCCTAAACAGGAGGCGCTCGCTGTCGCCCAGAGTAAAGGCTCAACGGAGAACTGAAATGAATATCCTCATTGCTAATCAATACGGCCGAGTTCAGGGAGAGGTGGGTGGCATTGGCCTGACATTATCTGTGATTGCCCAGACGCCTCGCCGCGAATCGGTCCAGGTCCAAACGCGCATTGATTCCGTGGAGCAGTTGCTTCATCTGCTGGCTATCATGCGAGCAGTCGAGCGCCGCATCGAGCAGTTCCAGCTACGCGATGCCAAGGCCCCTCAATCAGCCGAGCCAGAGGGCGCTTTTGACGAAAGCATCTGCGCCGAGGGTGATCTGTTCGCCTCGAACGGCAACTCGAAGAACAAAATCTACGGCCGGTTCGCCCAGTTCCTCGTCTATGAGCAGGTTGACCAGGGCCGGCTCAGGGTCTTCTTTGCAGTGCGGGACGATGCGAAACGTATAGCCCGTTTCGATCTGCATCCCGGCGAGGTGCAGGCGTTCCATGCTATGGCGAAGCGTGCGCTATTCGCCTTCGGCCAGATTGATGTGCTGCTGCGCGACGATCTCTCGCTCAGCATCGGCCTGAACGTCTCCGGCCACGGTGTCCGCTTCGAAGCGCACACTCCGCTTTGGCATTCGCAGTTCACTGTCGCAAAGGCAAACGACTTGGCAACACTCGCGGTATTCACGCGTCGGGCGGTCAACCAGGAAAAAACTGTGCCGGTGCGCTTCGGCGACGACGCGAATCACTTCATCCTGCGGAAACGCAATGACGGTCAGGTCATTGCTGAATTCAAGCATGAAGCTTGGATGGAGAAGATCACGTTTTCGACGCTGCAGCTCCTGGAGCTCGAAATCCTGGCGCAGTATGCGTTGCACCGCGCATTTGAACCGGTGACTTTGCCGGTGCGAAGCTTTCAGCCGCCTCAAGCAGCAACGGCGGCCCAAATCGCATAAGTCCACCAAGTTTTAGCCCACAAACCCTTTCCGAAACCCACAAACCCTGAACAACCCACAACTGCATCCACGCGGAAATCGCGTGAGTGTCGTAATCCACAAAGGAGCTTTAGCTATGAGTGTAATCAACACCAATCAACTCAAATCGGCGCTCGAACGGCTTTGTCTCGTGGTGCCGAAGCGAGGAACCTTGCCGGTGCTCGAAAACGTCAGATGGCGCGTTGTTAAAGGCCATCTTGATTTGACAGCAACCGACTTGGACAACAGCCTCGTAATGTCGATTCTTTTTTCGGGATCGCCGACATCGAACGTCGATGTACTGGTTCCGGCGAAGGATCTCTACCAAGCCGTAAAAACCGAAACCGCCCCGACCGTCGAGATCAAGATTCACGACAGCAAGTTTGAAGTGCACGCGAACAAACGCATGTTGGAACTGCCGCTTGTCGAGCCGAAAAACTTCCCTCGGATTCCCGATGGGGAACTCAGCTTTCGGGGGCAGATGCTTTCGTCGGCACTCGAAGCGGCACTGAACAAGGCGCTGTTTTGTCTCTCTGCAGAATCGAGTCGGTATTGCACTGACACGATCAAGCTTGAAATGCGTGAATCAGCTTTTCGCGTCGTGGGCACAGACGGACACCGTTTATCAGTCGTTGAAGGAGCAGCCAAGAACGGAGCAACATCGGAATTCTCCACCTTGCTTCTTCGCTCAACGGCATCCATCCTCAGCAAACTCTCGAGTGAATCCTCCTGGGTCAAGCTATCGACCTCTCGTGAGGAAACTGAGCACAACCTGTTCTTGCTGTCAGATGGTTCCATGCTCATCGCTCGACCTAGCCAGGGGCAGTTCCCAAATTATCAGAACGTCATTCCCAAGGCGCCGCTCGAAAGCCGGGTCGTGTTTCAGCGCGAGGAGCTGCTGGATGGACTCACCAAGCTTGCACCCACAGCGAAAAAGGCGCCCAACTCAATGGTGAAACTCGAATTGTCGAAATCACCAGCTTCGATCAAGGCAGAGAATGACGGCACCGCAAACCGTGTCGCTTTGGAGCGCGCTCGCGTTCTGGGAAAAGCACGAGACATCGGCCTCAATCATCAGTACCTCACGCAATACGTGAAGAGCATTGAAACCGAAACCGTCTCCATGAAGCTGTTCCCGAAAGCGATCTCTGAAGTGGTCGTCTTCGACGCCTTCCGGTATCAGCACCTGCTGATGCCATTGCGGGACTGAACAAGCTTTATCCACAAACCCCTTTACCCACAAAAACCAAACCCACAGAAGTTCGGCGGTACTCCCACGCTGACCCACAACGGCTGGTGTCACGGGAGAGCTGAGCCCCGCGAACGAGCGGGATCGGCGATTCCAGCCACCCCAATCCACAAAAAGGAGAACCACAAATGTCTTTCGCAACCCAAGCTGTAGATCCACAATCGGCCTCCCTGGCGCTCACTCTCCTTCAATCGAAGGCGGGTAATCGCTGGGCTCGGGCAGTGGAAGAAATGAAAACGAATCGCCTGCACGTTTCAGGTGATTTTCCGGAGTTCATCGTGACCAACAAGAGCGGAGTCGCTTACAAGGTGAGACTCGATCTCCACGGCACTGGCTCATGCACCTGTCCCGATTTCCAAGTGCGCATTGCGCAGGAAGGGCGGATTTGCAAGCACATTGCTGCGGCGGCTATCACTGCGTTAGCACCGCAGGTCGGAGCCTCATCGCCCGTGAACGGAAACGGGTCCGTTCGGGCGAACGGTAACGGCTCTGCGGACGTGGCTCCGCTCATTTTTCGGATCCGGCGCAGCGTCCAGACGGACGGAAAGGCTGCCGTACAAGTTGAGGTTCAGGCGCGCGTGACCAACGACGAGGCGCAGGACCGGGAAACCGCGTCCTACGCCTACGAGTTGCTCGAACGTCTGGCCTCTCAGGCGGCTAAGAACGGCGCACCCTCAGACAACATCGCTCGTCGCGAATCGGATTCGCAGAGCGCGGCAACAGCAACGCCGATCAAGCCTCGTCGAATTGCGGCTGCCTCCAAGACAAGCCCTGTTCCTGCGGTCATCACCAAGATAGATCGCATGAAGACTCGTCAGGGCGAGTCACTGTTCTTGAAGGTGGACGTGAACGGCGAGACGGTGCGCGTGTTCGGCCGCCCGGAAGAACTGGCGGAGCGTCTGGAAGCGAGCGGTTACGACATCCCGGCCAGCGAAATCGAAGCCGGAATGGAACTCCATCTTCCTTGCTCAGTGAAAGTCGGTCAGAACAACGGCGGATACAAGACCATCGAAGAGTTCTTGCCCGAAGCTGCTGCCTGACTGATGGCCGTACCCACCTGTTCCGAGTCAGAGAGATAAAGATGCTCTCTGACTCGGATTCTTCCCACCTGCTTCTTTCCCACTCCTGCTACCCAGAATGGCAATTCGCTGACGTGACTTCCTAAGTCGCGTTGCGGTTTGGCGATCCGTGGAACCCACTCCGCACGCGCACCACGTTAGATCGCCATTTGCTCACCCACACTGCGCGTGCTCTTGGAGCACCAATGAACCCACAACAAGTATCTACCTCGTTCCTGATTGCTACAGGCCACATTCGCCCCATGAGGGGAGGAGCGCAATCGCACATGCTCACCGCCAGTGACGGCAACGCCTATGTGGTCAAGTTCGCAAACAATCCACAGTCGCTTCGCGTCCTCGCCAACGAGTGGCTCGCCTGCTCAATCGGCCGCGCGATCGGACTCACGATTCCAGAACCGGCCATTCTCTACGTGCCTCCCAAACTCGTGGAGAGTTCGCCGTCGCTGGTAATCCAGCTTTCCAGTTCGACACTGAAATGCTCGCACGGCATGGCGTTTGGCTCGCGATTCATCTCAGAGGGCGATGTCTTCGACTACTTGCCCGAGTCGGCGCTTCTGCGAATTGAAAACCTGCGGGAATTTGCCGGCGTGTTTGCTCTGGATAAATGGCTGTGCAACTGCGACGGTCGGCAAGCCGTGTTTTGCCGTCCCAAATCAAAACGGAAGTTCCGTGCTCATTTCATTGACTTCGGCTATTGCTTCAACGCCGGAGAGTGGAATTTCCCGGACAGCCCATTACGCGGGATCTATGCGAAAAGGGAGGTTTATCGAAACATCACCGGCTGGCAATCGTTCGAGCCTTGGCTGAGTCGGATCGAGAACTTTGATGGGATCACACTCAGAGCAATCGCCGAAGATGTGCCACCGGAATGGATCGATCCAGACCTCGTCAGCGATTTGGTGGACCGCATCGACAGCCGCCGTAATCGCGTTCGGGAATTGATCGCGGAAGTTCGCCAATCCACTCACAACCCACTCAGCGCCTGGAGCGAGGAAAACCCATGACGCTGAAATTCTGGAAGTACCTCATCACCAACTGCAACGGCTCGGCAATCTGTATTGTCGCCGAACAAGACCGTGAATGCGCTGAGAAGGAATTCGAATGTGATCCGCACCTTCTCTGCTACATCGCACAACCACAATTTGAATGCCCGCTGTTCCGCTGTCCTGCTGAACAAGTTTTGCAGCGGCTTCAGCGAATACGGCTAAACCTACAAAGAATGGAGGTGAACCAATTGCACGACTCTGTTGTAACCATCAACAACACGCATTGGCCAGCGTACCGAAAAGAAAATGGCACGCTGGTTGACATGCGAATTCTTGACCCAGAAGACCGCAGCTCGAAGCCGCAGTTGGTATTCCGGCCTGATGCACTCCGCGAATCCGGAATCCCCGAGGCCCTCATTGAGGCAGCAGCCCGATCCAATCCGCAAGGGCTGATCCTGTTTGAAGACCTCCCCCAATTCAAAGGCTGCGACGATCAACCCACCTCAATCGAATCCACCCGCTGAATCGGACAGAGCGCAAGTTCTGTTCTGATCCCTTCTAATCCAACTCCCAAATCCACAACAACTGACCGGAGGTGCGCGATGCGCCAGACGAATGAGAACACGTCCGTCAACCTGAAACTGGTGATGCTCTTTGACTGGCGCAAGCAGATTTACTGCATCTGCAGTCACAATCTCTCGCCCGAAGACGCTTCAGCAGAAGTCACTGAGCTGCGTCGCGACGGTCTTCCCGCGTTCTCGGTTGATCAAGGCTCACGGCATTTGCAGGACGATGCCGAGGAGTGCGAAGTCTGCCGCGCCGATGTTCAGCAGTGCGTCAATCCACCGCCTGCTCTCGAACGCCGTAAACGGGAAGTCCGCCGCTAGTCGCCACCTCAAAACCACAAACGGAATCACGACCTGATTCCAAATCCACTCCACAAGCCAAAAACCACAAAGAATTGGAGGTGCGCTGTGTCGAAAGACGGCGGCAATTTCACTCATTACGTTGTCGTGAACGAACGTATTCTCGGCGAAGCCGTGGTCGTAGAAAAGCTCACTGATTGGGTCTCACTGGCGCTGGTAAAACTGGCGCTCAGTGGGCCGAAAACGTCCACCTGTTTCGCTTTCGTTGAGAATCAGGCCCTCGTTCCCAAAATCCTGAACTGAATCCACAAACGTCCGACCCACGCAACACAATCCACCCCTCAAATCCATCCACAACAGCACGATGGGCAACGTGTTTCACGTGCGCCCATCGTGCCCCGCCCAAAAGTCACAAAAGTCAAAAAAGTAAATTTACGTTTGTTACTTCTGTGACTTTGGAGGCTCGCGTGATTCCTGAGCCAAATTTCCCCGTAAAGCCGCAGTCATTTATAGGCCGACACGCTCATGTTGAGGGATTCCGCCAAGCGCTCCAGCAGGGCCTCACGACTGGCAGGACATCGTCTTTCGCAATACTCGGCGACTGGGGAGTCGGCAAGAGCAGTCTGCTGCTGAAATTTGCAGATCTCGAACGGGAATCTCCGCGACTCTTCTTGAGTTCCGGCAGCTCGCTGTTGCGCCACACTCTGAAAGACGCGTGGAGTCGCTTCCTGAGAATTGCCGGCTTGAACGGAACCATCTTCTTCCTGGACGATCTGCAGAACATCACGAGCATCAGTAGAGCAGACCTGGCCTTGATGATCCGCGACCAGTTTCAGTCATTCGGCATTGAAAGTCTGAATTACAGCGTGTGTTTTTCCGCGAAATCGGATTACTTCGGCGAAACGAAAGGACTGGCGGAACCAGCGGCAAGGTTCTACAGCAAGATGTATTTGTCGCCTTTCTCGCTGGATGAGACCGGCGAATACATCCGGTCGCTCTGCAACAAACCGCAATCGGCGCCTCAAGCGATTACAGACTGGCTGTACAAAAAGACGTTCGGTCATCCCTACTTTCTTGCTTTCATTTGCCGCCAGCTAATGCTTGAGGGCGGGTTATCTCACGCCGAACACCTCGAACGACTGTGGCCCGTCATTTTCGAACAATTGGGAAGAGAAAAATTCCATTCCGATGTTGCGCAACTAACTCGAAAGGAAATCGAGCTCATCAGGGCATTCGCGGTGCACGCAGACGGTGAACTCGCCGTGCACCAGATCGGAACGAAAGTCCAGCGCGAGTACTTCGGAAGGTTGACGGAAAGAGGTTTGCTCGTGCGCACGGCGAGAGGGAAATACAAGCTCTATCACCCGCTCTTCCACGCATTCCTCCAGCAGAAAAAACCACAGGGCTGAAGCGACTGCGACCCAGAAGCAGGCCGTGGCGGCCATCTGGCCGCCACGGCCTAGCGCGCAAGAACATCGATCCACACAGGGCGGACTCCTTTCCCTTGACCCATTCCCCTTTATCCATACCCGTTCTCCCTTTTTGAATCCTTTGCCCTTGGAGTGAGCGAATGTCGAACCGATCTGCAAAACCCGATCACCTGCCATCGCAAAACGGATGCGCCTCTCGCCCCGCAGCAGCCCGGCTCGTCGATGTGCGGTTGGCTGCGAACTATCTAGCGGTGTCCGTCTCCACTCTCTATGGATGGGTGTGGCAGAGGCGGATTCCCTTTGTGAAGGTCGGTCGCGCGCTGCGCTTTGATCTGAGCGATTTGGAGAATTTCATTGCCGCCAACAAAACCAGCACTCGCAGCAAGGCCCGTGCCAGAGTGGAACACGCAGCTTGGTAAAATAGAGCTGCGGCTGGCAAAGGGTAGAAAGGAACAGCCGCATGGCAATTTACAAGCGAGGTCGAATCTGGTGGATCGATTTTTACGACCAGAATCGAAATCGAATTCAGGAGTCAACGCGAACTTCCAATAAGCGCGATGCCGAGAATCTTTTGGCGCTGAGGCGCTCGGAGGTGCTGCGAAACGTATATCGTCCTCCGAGCAAAATCTCACTCGAAGATTTCGGCAAGCGCTACATGGAACACGCAAGAGCAAACAAGCGCTCGTGGTTGCGAGATCAGCAGATGTTGCAGCACCTCCAGAATTTCTTCGGCAAAGCGCGGTTGCTGACCGAGATCAGACCGTCCGATATTGAAGATTACAAGCTTCATCGCCGGACAGAGGTTTCGGGATCGACCGTCAACCGGGAACTGGCGCTGCTGAAACGGATGTTCAATCTCGCGCAAGCGTGGGACCTGTTCCAAGATTTGAATCCCCTGAAGAAAGTGAAGTTCTTTCGGGAGTTCAATACTGGATTGCGCGTTGTGAGCCCGGAAGAGGAAGAGAAAATTTTGCACCACGCCGCTCCTTACGTTCAGGACTTGGTTCGTTTCGCCCTGAATACCGGGTTGCGGATTGGGGAGATTTTCTCGCTTCGCTGGGAGGCCGTGGACTTGAAGCGAAAGATCATCACCGTCTTCGCTCCCAAAACCGGAAAGCTGCGCGAGGTTCCACTGAGCGAGGACGCGTTCAAAGTGCTACTGGCCTGGTGGATGGGCAAGAAGAGCGAATTCGTGTTCTACAACCCGGACACGGGTAAGCCCTTCGTTGATCTCAAAGCCGGTCTGTCGCTCGCCTGCCGCAAGGCCGGAGTGAGCGGAGTGTCGTGGCACACGCTGCGCCACACGTTTGCTTCGCGCCTGGTTAATCGCGGAGTGGACATTGTGACCGTGAAGGAACTGCTCGGGCATTCCGCGATCACGGTGACGATGCGCTACGCGCATACCAATCTGGAAGCGAAGCGGGCAGCGGTAGACGCCTTGAACGGGCGTAGTGACAATTTGGTGACAATGCCTCAGCTCCCCCCGGTCTCAAATGGGGAATTGTCACCAACGCAGGCGGTAAGTTACTCTTGAATAAGCCCAACCGACGCGGAGAGGTGGCCGAGTGGCTGAAGGCGGCGGTTTGCTAAACCGCTGTACGGTCAAAAGCTGTACCCAGGGTTCGAATCCCTGCCTCTCCGCCAGATCGTTCGAGCGTCCCGCTGAAGCCGCGCGGCGGCGCTCCCGCTAACTCCAACGCCTGATGCCGGCAGCTTGGCCGGCGGTGCTCCAGCGCAGCCGCAGCCCGAGGAGCTTATTCTCCGTCGCGAACCGTTTTCAGAATGTTCTGAGCCCGCACCTGAGCCAGATGCAGGAAGCGCGGATTGCTGACGATTTGCTCGAGTGAAGGGACCATCAATTCC
>CADDZN010000091.1 GCA_902812375.1 bacterium
TCTTTAGGGCGTATGTTCTGGCCGACGGGAGCGTTGTCGATCCGAAGGTCGACGGCTGGTTCGTCAGCGACGATATCGGCGAGGTGACCGGCCGAACGGTGCGGATCCGCGGCCGAAAAGGCGACTTCGTGAAGATCGGCGGCGAATCTGTCGACCTCAACCGTCTCGACGCCATCATTAATAATGTGCGTGGCGACGCGGACGCGGCCATATTAGCCGTTCCTGACGCCCGGCTCGGGCACGTCATCCACCTTGCTTCGACGTCAGATCCCGAGCCGATCGTGGCGGCCTTCAACGCGAAAGTGGCGCCTTTCGAGAGGGTTAGGGCTGCTCATCGCGTCGGTGCGATCCCACGGTCGAGCTTGGGAAAGGTGCTCCGCGCAGAGTTGTCCAAAATCTTGGAATAGCACCCTACCTGTAGTCGTTGTCACGGGTCCCCAGCGCGGGAAAGCGGTTCTTTCAAACTGAGCTAAGCCGAGTCTGCACAACAGGTTGTGCAAGAGATCGTGAAATAGAACGGGTGTTCGGTCAGTTGTAGACGATCACACGCAGCAAACGGTCTTTGACGAAGCGAAGCGGTAGCGACGGCGAAACGGAGCGGTCGGAAATAAGCAGGACAGCAAATAAGTTGTAAAGGTTCCTGCGGCGTTGACAAAGAAGGCGAAAGGGACGTAGGATACACGGTCCCGGCAGCCGGCGAAGTCACGCAGTTCTTTCCAGCCGAACTTAGCCGAAGCAACAATCCGCGTCAGGCGAAACACCTTCACGATCTGGGAGATGTTTCGCTTGACACGGACCGGGGGGTCTGGCACTCTGTGCGCCCCTCGCGGACGTCGGTTCCTTGACAACTGAATAGGATAGGTAAGTAGTAAACCAACGTGATTCCTTAGAAGAATCAGAACACGATTAGTTCGTATCCCATACGAACGATCCGAATGAATGCACAGTTGTTCAATCAACTGAGCGCCAAATCAGCTTTCAAGTTAAAGCAGCGCTTTCGGGTGCTGCACATTTAAACTGGAGAGTTTGATCCTGGCTCAGAATGAACGCTGGCGGCGTGCTTTACACATGCAAGTCGAGCGAGGCGGCCCGCAAGGGTCAGTCGAGCGGCGAACGGGTGAGTAACGCGTGGATGACCTGCCCTTTAGTGGGGAACAACCAGGGGAAACTCTGGCTAATACCGCATAAGACCGAAAGGTGAAAGGGGGCTCGCAAGGGCTCTCGCTGAAGGAGGGGTCCGCGTCCGATTAGCTAGTTGGTAGGGTAATGGCCTACCAAGGCGACGATCGGTAGCCGGCCTGAGAGGGTGATCGGCCACACTGGAACTGAGACACGGTCCAGACTCCTACGGGAGGCAGCAGTGGGGAATTTTGCGCAATGGGCTAACGCCTGACGCAGCAACGCCGCGTGGAGGATGAAGGTCTTTGGATTGTAAACTCCTGTCAGCAGGGAAAAAGCGAATCGGCCTAATACGCCGGTGAGTTGATTGTACCTGCAGAGGAAGCCCCGGCTAACTCTGTGCCAGCAGCCGCGGTAATACAGAGGGGGCAAGCGTTATTCGGAATTATTGGGCGTAAAGGGCGCGTAGGCGGCTTGGCAAGTGGATGGTGAAATCCCTCGGCTTAACCGAGGAACTGCCGTCCAAACTGCTTTGCTTGAGGCCGGGAGAGGCGAGTGGAATTCCCAGTGTAGCGGTGAAATGCGTAGATATTGGGAGGAACACCAGTGGCGAAGGCGGCTCGCTGGACCGGTTCTGACGCTGAGGCGCGAAAGCGTGGGGAGCAAACGGGATTAGATACCCCGGTAGTCCACGCCGTAAACGATGAGTGCTTGGTGTAGCGGGTATCGACCCCTGCTGTGCCGAAGTCAACACATTAAGCACTCCGCCTGGGGAGTACGGTCGCAAGGCTGAAACTCAAAGGAATTGACGGGGGCCCGCACAAGCGGTGGAGCATGTGGTTTAATTCGAAGCAACGCGAAGAACCTTACCTGGGTTTGAAGTGCAGTGGAAAGCCTCAGAGATGAGGTCCCCTCTTCGGAGGCCGCTGTATAGGTGCTGCATGGCTGTCGTCAGCTCGTGTCGTGAGATGTTGGGTTAAGTCCCGCAACGAGCGCAACCCTTGTCCATAGTTACTAACGGGTAGTGCCGAGAACTCTATGGAGACTGCCGGTGATAAACCGGAGGAAGGTGGGGATGACGTCAAGTCCTCATGGCCTTTATGTCCAGGGCTACACACGTGCTACAATGGACGGCACAAAGAGTCGCAAAACCGCGAGGTTGAGCTAATCTCAAAAAACCGTTCTCAGTTCGGATTGCACTCTGCAACTCGAGTGCATGAAGCTGGAATCGCTAGTAATCGCGGATCAGCACGCCGCGGTGAATACGTTCCCGGGCCTTGTACACACCGCCCGTCACATCACGAAAGTCGGTTGCACTAGAAGTCGCTGGGCTAACCCGCAAGGGGGGCAGGCGCCTAAAGTGTGATCGGTAATTGGGGTGAAGTCGTAACAAGGTAGCTGTAGGAGAACCTGTGGCTGGATCACCTCCTTTCTAAGGAGCACATTCGCCCCGGATCAAAACGGGGTCGTGCACCTAGGTCGAAAGGAATCGAAGTAACGTTCGTTTCCTTACCTCATCCTGTTCAGTTTCCAGGGAACCGGCATCAGTGCCGTTGTTCTGTGAAAACTAAAGAACCTGTGCGGCGGTTGGCCGGCTAGATCCTGAACTTCACGGGCCTATAGCTCAGTTGGTTAGAGCGCACGCCTGATAAGCGTGAGGTCGGTAGTTCGAATCTACCTAGGCCCACCACGGAATTGATTGAGAGTTGAAGCGGACGCGACGGTAAGCTCGTCCGTTTGGGCCCTCAATCTTCAATCCACGACCGACGGATCCATCCGGGGCTGTAGCTCAGCTGGGAGAGCACCTGCTTTGCAAGCAGGGGGTCGTCGGTTCGATCCCGATCAGCTCCACCAACAACGCGTCGAATGACGTATGGTCGAGGCGAAATGAATACCGCCTCCCTTCAGTTGTTATCGGTACACCGCACAGCAAGAAGGCAAGCGCCGCAGAGATCAGCGGTGAGCGCAATCAGCAGCACCAAGCGGATTGAACTCAGCGCCGATCGCTGCATCGAAACATGGTTCGTTGACAATTGAATACGGGTTGTAGAAAAGAAATGCACAAGCATGTCGGGTTATCTAGTGAGATAGACATGCAACTGCAGATCGCATGAGATCAAGGCACTTTATGGTCAAGTTACTAAGGGTTGACGGTGGATGCCTTGGCACAGAGAGGCGATGAAGGACGCAGCAAGCTGCGATAAGCCTCGGGGAGCGGCAAGCACGCTTTGATCCGGGGATTTCCGAATGGGGCAACCCCGCTGGAGTCATGTCCAGCGATCTCGACATGAATACATAGTGTCGAAGAGGCGAACCGAGGGAAGTGAACCATCTCAGTACCTCGAGGAAGAGAAAACAATTGTGATTCCGTCAGTAGCGGCGAGCGAACGCGGAAGAGCCCAAACCGGAGTGGCTTCGGCTACACCGGGGTTGTGGGGCTTGGCCACATGGAGTTACAAACCATCAGTCTAGTCG
Organism: bacterium; assembly: GCA_902812375.1. Lineage (GTDB taxonomy): Bacteria > Gemmatimonadota > Gemmatimonadetes > Gemmatimonadales > Gemmatimonadaceae > UBA4720. Next base: position 3,595 of record CADDZN010000091.1, read on the forward strand.
AAGAGTCTGGAACGGCTCACCAAAGAAGGTGACAGTCCTGTAGGCGAAAGATTGATGGCTCCGGCCGAGTACCCGAGTACCACGGGGCACGAGAAACCCTGTGGGAATCTGGGGGGACCATCCTCCAAGGCTAAACACTACTCTGTGACCGATAGCGCACTAGTACCGTGAGGGAAAGGTGAAAAGAACCCCTGTTAGGGGAGTGAAATAGTACCTGAAACCGTCAATCTACAAGCAGCGGAAGCACTATGCCGGTCTTCGGATCGGAATGTGCAACCGTGTGCCTTTTGCATAATGAGCCGGCTAGTTACTCTCAAGGGCAAGGTGAAGCATTTTGCATAGCCGTAGCGAAAGCGAGTCTGAATAGGGCGAATGAGTCGTTGGGAGTAAACGCGAAGCGGGATGATCTACGCATGAGCAGGATGAAACCTGGGTAACACCAGGTGGAGGTCCGAACCAGTGTTGGTTGAAAACAGCTTGGATGACTTGTGTGTAGGGGTGAAAGGCCAATCAAATTCCGTTATAGCTCGTTCTCTCCGAAATATCTTTAGGGATAGCCTTGCGTGGACCACATCGGTGGTAGAGCGCTGGATGGACTAGGGGCCTTACCGGGTTACTGAATCCAACCAAACTTCGAATGCCGATGTTGCAATGCGCAGGAGTCAGACGGCGGGGGATAAGCTTCGTCGTCGAGAGGGGAACAACCCAGACCGCCAACTAAGGTCCCCAAATTCACGCTAAGTGGAAAAGGATGTGGAGACGCTTAGACAGCCAGGAGGTTGGCTTAGAAGCAGCCATCCTTTAAAGAAAGCGTAATAGCTCACTGGTCAAGTGGCTCCGTGCCGACAATGTAACGGGGCTTAAGCGTGGTACCGAAGTTGCGGATCTGTTTGATCTTCGGATCGAACAGGTGGTAGGAGAGCATTCTGATCTGCCGCGAAGATGGATCGTAAGGACCATTGGAGCGTTCAGAAGAGACTCTGCCGGCACAAGTAGCGATAAAGTGTGTGAGAATCACACTCGCCGTAAGTCTAAGGTTTCCTGAGGAAGGTTCGTCCGCTCAGGGTTAGTCGGTCCCTAAGACGAGGCCGAAAGGCGTAGTCGATGGGAAACAGGTCAATATTCCTGTACCAGACCGTGATGCGATGGGGTGACGCAGGAGGATAGCTGGGCCTACGATTGGATGTGTAGGTTCAAGCCTGTAGCGTGCTTGGATAGGTAAATCCGTCCGGGTATACGTGAGAGGTGACGTCGAGGCGCCTAGCGCCGCAAAGTCAGTGAGTCCATGCTGCCAAGAAAAACCTCTAAGCTTCAGTCACGGGATGACCGTACCGCAAACCGACACAGGTAGACGGGAAGAGCATTCCAAGGCGCGTGAGTGATCCCTCGTGAAGGAACTCGGCAAATTAGCACCGTAACTTCGGAAGAAGGTGTGCTTGCTGTCGTTAGTTTCCTCGCGAAACGAAGCGACGGTAAGTCGCAGTGAAATGCCCCAAGCGACTGTTTACTAAAAACACAGGGCTCTGCTAAGTCGAAAACGACGTATAGGGTCTGACGCCTGCCCGGTGCCGGAAGGTTAAGGGGAGTGGTTAGCCGCAAGGCGAAGCTGCGAACCGAAGCCCCGGTAAACGGCGGCCGTAACTATAACGGTCCTAAGGTAGCGAAATTCCTTGTCGGGTAAGTTCCGACCTGCACGAATGGCGTAACGATTTGGGGACTGTCTCCACGAGGGGCTCAGCGAATCTGTAGCGCTGGTGAAGATGCCAGCTACCCGCAACTAGACGGAAAGACCCTGTGCACCTTTACTACACCCTGACAGTGAACTCTGGTGCTTCATGTGTAGGATAGGTGGGAGCCTTTGAAGCCGGGCCGCTAGGTTCGGTGGAGGCGTCGGTGAAATACCACCCTTGAAGTACCGGAGTTCTAACCGAGGTCCGTCATCCGGATCCGGGACATTGTCAGGCGGGTAGTTTGACTGGGGCGGTCGCCTCCCAAATTGTAACGGAGGCTCGCGAAGGTTCTCTTAGGCTGATTGGAAACCAGCCGTCAAGTGTAAAGGCAGAAGAGAGCTTAACTGTAAGACCTACAAGTCGAGCAGATGGGAAACCAGGCCTTAGTGATCCGGTGGTTCTGTATGGAAGGGCCATCGCTCAAAGGATAAAAGGTACGCCGGGGATAACAGGCTGATCCTGACCAAGAGTTCACATCGACGTCAGGGTTTGGCACCTCGATGTCGGCTCATCGCATCCTGGGGCTGGAGCAGGTCCCAAGGGTCCGGCTGTTCGCCGGTTAAAGCGGTACGTGAGCTGGGTTTAGAACGTCGCGAGACAGTTCGGTCCCTATCTGTTGTGGGCGGAGGAGAATTGAGTGGAGGTTTCCTTAGTACGAGAGGACCGGGAAGCACTGACCTCTAGTGTATGAGTTGTCACGCCAGTGGCACCGCTCAGTAGCTAAGTCGGGAAAGGATAATCGCTGAAAGCATATAAGCGAGAAGCCAACCACAAGATGAGTTCTCCCTGAAGACCCGTGGTAGATGACCACGTTGATAGGCCGGGTGTGTAATGGCAGCAATGCCTTTAGCTTACCGGTACTAATCGGTCGTTTGACTTGACCATAAATGCCTTGATTTGATGTTGTCTGCAGTGTGCGTTTCCACCGCTGCGACCCGTATTCAATTACTTTACTAAGATCACAAGTTTCCGGTGGTCATAGAGCAGAGGTTCCACCCGTTCCCATTCCGAACACGGCAGTTAAGCTCTGCATCGCCGATGATACTGCGCGGGCAACTGCGTGGGAAAGTAGGACGCCGCCGGGATAAATATGAAGGCCGTTGGGCTCAAACCCAACGGCCTTTTTCTTTTTGTCGCGTATTCTGTTCGCGGATGCAAGCTGACCGGCTCGAAGCGGAACGCCGCTTCTTCGACGACGCCTACGCCAGCCATGAAGAGCAATCCCTCAACGGCTTCTACAGCCGGTCTGCCGCCGTTCAGCGCTTTCACAAAATCGTCCTTGCGCACGCCGCCGGGCGCAACGTCCTCGAGTTCGGATGCGGAACCGGAGGGCTCGCCTTCAGGCTTGCCGATCGCGCCGCGCACGTCATCGCCGTCGACATCTCCGACGTCGCCGTCGAAAACGCACGGTCGCGCGGTGCGTCGATTGCGAACCTCCGATTCGAAGTAGCGAACGCGGAGTCACTGCCGTACGAACCGAATACGTTCGACCTCGTCTGTGGGACGAGCATCCTCCACCATCTCGACATCAAACGCGCTGTCGCCGAGCTGCGGCGCGTCCTGAGGCCGGCGGGAAAGGCGATCTTCTACGAGCCTGTCGGTTACAACCCGCTCGCGAATCTCTACCGGTGGCTGACGCCCGCGTTGCACACGGCGGACGAGCATCCGCTCGTGCGCAACGACTTCGCCGTCATTCGCGATGCGTTTCCGCAGACGCGCCTGCGGTTCTGCGATCTCTTCTCCGTCGCTGCGATTCCACTGCTTCCGTTGCGGGGCGGAGGGGCGTTGTTACGGGCTCTCGAGGCGATCGACACGATCGCGCTGCACTCGTCCAGTCCATTGCGGCTGCTGGCGAATGTCGTGATCATCGAGATGCAGTGAGCGATTTCCGATCCGTGCTCGAGCTCATGGCCGGTGCCGCTGTAGCTGCGGTGCTCACGATGGGATCGGTCGTTTACATCGGCCGCGTGCTGGGCCCAGCCGAGTACGCGGATTTCGCTGCGGCGTCGGCGATCATTTTCCTCGCCGGCTTAGCGATGAGTCCATGGATTCCCGCCATTGCCCGCGTTGCCGCCGGCGTCCCCTCGCCCGCCGCCGCGCACGAGTTGCGGCGAGGTCTGCTGCGTAAGACGTTTGCCGCCGGCACAGTCGCAATCGTCGTCGCGGCTGCCTTGGCGTGGCCCGTAGCGCGTTGGCTGCACGTCCGGTCGGCGGCCACGGTTCTACTCGCATGCGTAGCCACCATTTCTTATGTATTCGTGAGCATCGATCGCGCGTTTCTGCAGGGCCTCTTCCAGTTTCGCGCGTACAACACAAATGTCGTCATCGAATCGATAGCGCGGGCGGTGATCACCGTGATCGTGATGCGGTTTCACGCCACCGCGGCCGCCGCCATGCTCGTGTGGAGTCTCTCCATGATCGTCGCCCAGATCTCTTGCGCGCGCAGCTTCGATCGTTCGATTCCATCGATCGGCGCGGACGATGCAGCTTGGTCTCAGCTCAGCGGGATGCTGCGCCCTCTCGCCATTCTCATGATCGCAATCGCCGTCTTTCAGAACACCGACTTGATCGCGGTGAAGCGCTGGTTGCCGGCGTCCAGCGCCGGCGCGTACGGAGCGGCGACCGCTCTGGTGCGCGGTTTTGGCGTCGTCTTTTCGCCGCTGTATGTGCTCGCCGGCCCGATCCTGACGCGCCGTTACTCCAGCCGCGGTGACGTATTCAAACCGACACTTGCTTTCGCTGCAGGATACGTCGGCCTCTGCGCGATTCCGTTCGCGATCATTCTGACGGCCCCGCGTTTTCTCGTGACGGCTCTTTATGGCGCGCAATTCTCGGCTGCCGCGCCGATTCTCGCGCCGCTCGCAGGTGCCACAGTCATTACGTTCGCGGCACTGATGCTCGCCCAGTCGCTCATCACGGTCGGTGACTATCGTTTTGTAAAGGTGCATGCTAGCTTCGCCGTCGTCCAGATGATCGGGTTGGCCATCGTTCACGGCTCCGTCAGTGACGTGTTGCGCGTGCTGTACGCTGCGCAATGCGCGGCAGCCGTCGTTGTGATCGCATTCTTCGCCGCCGCAAGGAGCCGCGTGTGAAGGCGTTCTTTACGCGGATGTACGAGAACGCAGCGCAGTTGAATCGTGAAAACCTCGCGCGTCTTGCCACACAGGCCGGTGGCGATTCCCTCCTCGACCTTGGCTGCGACGATGGTCAATGGACGTTGAAACTGGCGCGCGCCATCGGTGCCAAGGACGTTCACGGCGTGGAGATCGTCGACGAGGCGGCTGCGGCCGCGGAATCCGTAGGTGTCCGCGTTGTGCGCGCCGATTTGAATCACGCATTGACTGCGCTGCCGTCAGGGGCCTTTGACATCGTGCACGCAAATCAGGTGATCGAGCACGTCTCCAGCGTCGACACGTTCGTGTCCGAGGTGTACCGGTTGTTGAAGCCCGGCGGCACGGCGGTGATCAGCACCGAGAACGGCAGCAGCTGGCACAACATCTTCGCGGCGATCATGGGCTGGCAGATCTTCTCGCTCTCGAACGTATCGGCGTTGCGAGCGGGGCTCGGCAATCCGTGCGCGATCCAACGCGGCGCGGCGCCTTTCACGGGCACGTGGACGCATAAGACGATCTTCAATTACCGAGGGTTGATCGAGATGTTCGACGCGCATGGGTTCCGCGACGTCCACATCGCAGGCGCCGGATATTTCCCGCTGCCCGCGGTCCTGGGCCGTCTCGACCCGCGGCACAGCGCGTTCATTACGGTGTCTGCGCGCAAATGATCGTATTTCAGCGCGTTGCGCTGTTGTTCGTCGCTCTGATCTTTTTGAAAAGCCAGAAGATTGCCCGCGACGGAAACAGCAGCAGCACGGCATGACCGAGGATGCGGAACGCAACGCGAAACGTCAGAGGGAAACCGTAGCGACGAACAGCGGCAATCTGCAGTTTCGTGGTGTCGCGCAACGCGGGCCGTAGCAGCAAATTCTTGCCCGCGTGCGCATGGATCCGATAGCCGACCAGCGCTTCCTGCAGGTTGTGAAACTTTCCGAGCCGCGCCGCGCGCAGCCATAGTGCGTAATCTTCGGCGCACGGGTACTCGTTCGTGTAGCCGCCCGCCTCGATGAGCGACGCGCGGCGCGCCATCACCGTCGGCTGCGCAATCGAGTTGGCAACGACGATCGTACGTTTGATCTCATCATCCGTCTCGGGGTAGCGGCGATAGCTGGTCGTGCGTGACTTCTCGTCGACGTAGCGGATCCAGGAACCAACGAGCAGGTGATCCGGATGCGAGCGCATGAACGCGATCTGTTTCGCGAGACGCTCGGGCTCGCAGAAGTCATCGGAGTCGATGAACGCGATCAGCTCACCGCGTGCGGCGTGCAGACCGGCATTGCGCGACCCGCTGAGACCGAGTGGCGACGGCGTGTTGATGATGCGAATGCGAGGATCGCCGAACACGCGGTCGATGCGTTCGGCGTTCTCGACCGGGCCGTCGTTGATCATCAGGTACTCGAAGTCGCGAAACGATTGCGAGACGACGCTCGCGATGCATTCGTCGAAGTACTCGATGTTCTTGTAGAACGGCGTAAAGACCG
>CADDZN010000092.1 GCA_902812375.1 bacterium
CAACGTCGGAAACGTCTCGGAGTTCGAGCTCTGCGCGCCCAGGTCTCGAGCGCGAACCAGCGTCCCATCGTGATTCAGCGTCAGAGCGATCGCGAGGTCGCATATCTGCGGCTCAAGCAACTGCTGAATATCTCATTGGATACTCCGCTTCAGCTCACCACACCAGTCGACGATTCTGTGGCGATTACAGCGGCACTCGCGGCTGCGGGAGTCACCGGCGACACGACGGCAGTGAATCGCGCGACGGTTCGAGAAGCTGCCGCGGCGATCGATGCGCAACGCGGACTGTTGAGAATCACCAAGGCGCAGCGCTTCCCAACTCTCGCCCTGACATCTCAGTATGGGAAAGTCGCGTTTCCGCTGACGAATTTTCCGCAGACGGGCGACTTCCGCACGAACTGGACTATCGGTCTCGCGTCACAGATTCCGCTTTTTACCGGCGGACGCATGAAAGGCGACCAGATGGTCGCCGAAGCAAACTTGCGCGAAGCACAGGCGCGCTACGACCAACTGCGCGAATTCGCGGCGCTCGATTCACGCGTCACGCTCAACAATCTCTTTCAGGCGCGCGCAGCGTGGCTGGCGAGCGCGGGAACGGCGGACCAGGCAAGAAGAGCTTACTCGATAGCGGAAGTCCGCTACAAGGAAGGAATCTCGACGCAAATCGAGCTCAATGATGCGCGAATTCTTCTCGAGCAGGCGGTCGCGAATCGTGCACTTGCCGCGCGCAATCTTCAGGTAGCGCGCGTGAAGCTAGCACTGTTACCTGATCTGCCGCTACAGAACACTGGAGCGACGCAGGCGCAGTCGCAGCAGACTCAAGCCGCAACCACTCAACAACAGCAATCGCAGTCGCAACAGGGAAGTCAGCAAACTCAAACGGCGCAACAACAGTCGCAGGGTCAGCCAGCGACCGGCGTTCCACCACAGTAGACGTACAAGAGAGTCATATGACGAGAGCCAATCAAAACATCACAGTAAAGCGCGCCGCGGGCCTGCTGAGTTTCATTGCCATCGCCGGACTCGGTGCATGCAGCAAGAGTGATGATGTTTCCGCCGCGGAGACTGCAAAGGCGCAGACTATCATCGTCGGTCCGGAGAACATCGCTGTCGCGACCACCGGCTCCATCATGACTGGTCCTTCGATCTCCGGAACGCTAGAACCGGAGCGCGAAGCAGCGATCCGTTCACAGGTCTCCGGCAGCGTGCTGCAGACTTATGCCGATCAAGGTCAGGCTGTAAACGCTGGTGCTGTGCTCGCGCGGATAGACGCCAGTGGTATCCGGGACGCTTACACTTCAGCGCGCGCTGCTCAAGTTTCCGCGCGGAACGCAGCCGATGTTGCCGCGCACGATCTTGCGCGCAACGAGAAGTTGCTCGCGGCGGGAGCCATCGCTGAGCGCGATATCGAACAGTCGCGTCGCGCATCGATCGCTGCGCAAGCTGCTCTCGAGGATGCGAATTCGAGACTCGCGACCGCGGAGAAGGCATATCGCAGCACTACCGTAACTGCTCCATTCAGCGGAGTAGTGAGCGAACGGCCAGTATCGGCTGGAGACGTCGTGCAGCCGGGGACTCCGTTGTTCACCGTTGTTGATCCTTCGAGCATGAGGCTCGAGGCGTCGGTTCCGGCCGAGCAACTCTCGTTCATTCGCGTCGGCGTTCCGGTGGTTTTTACGGTCAGCGGATATCCGGGCCGAGAGTTCGTTGGACACATCATCAGGATCAATCCGACCGCCGACCCGACGACGCGTCAGGTGCGCATCTACGTATCGATTCCAAACGCTGGGCGAACGCTCGTTGGCGGATTGTTCGCCAACGGCCGGATGTCGAGCGCGACCAAAACGGGACTCGTGGTGCCGCAGGGCGCGGTCGATGTTCGTGGCAGCGCACCAGCCGTAACGCGCGTCAAAGGCGGGAGAGCAGAAAGAGTGCAGGTACAGGTTGGCATTTCAGACAAGAGCTCTGAGACGATCGAGATCCTCGCCGGTTTGCAGGCGGGCGATACGCTACTGCTGGGGGCCGCGCAGGCAATTACTCCGGGTACCGTTGTCAGAGTGTCAGGTCCGCCGCGAGCTCCGGTTGCCAACACCGGCGTGAAGGGAGGACTCTAACAGATGATCATTTCAGATTTTGCAATCAAGCGGCCAATGATCACCGTCGTCACGATGGTAGCGCTGGTGGTCTTTGGATTGTTCGCGCTGTGGCGTTTGCAGACCGACGAGTTCCCGGACATTCAGCAGCCGGTCGTGCTGACGTTCATTCCGTATCCCGGCGCGTCACCAGAAGGTGTGGAGCGCGAGCTACTCAAGCCTGTCGAAGACGCGATCAAGGGAATCTCGGGCGTCGACAAGATTTACGGCACTGCTGGCGATGGTTACGCGCAGATCCTCACGCTCTTTCTGTTCGAGAAGGATCCACAGGTCGCGACCCAGGACATTCGTGATGCGATCTCGGGCATCCGACAGGATCTGCCAGTCGAGATGAAGGAGCCGGTCCTCCAGCGCTTCGATCCGTCTGACCAGCCGATCGTCTCAATGACCCTTGCGTCGCCGGCGATGACGCCGGCCCAGCTCACTCGCCTCGCCGATCCGGAGATCACGAGCAAACTGCGTGGCATTCCGGGCATCGCACAGGTTCAGCTCGTTGGAGGCGTCAAGCGCGAGATGACGATTCAGCTCCGACCGCAGGACCTGCAGGCCGCGGGGATCGGTGTCGGTCAGGTAGTTCAGGCGCTACAGGCGCAGAACCTCGCTGCGCCGGTGGGCCGGGTGAATGGAAATCTCGAGGAACGCACGATTCGTCTGCAGGGGCGTCTCGAGGGCCCGCAGGACTTTGACAATCTGGTGGTCGCCGAGCGGAACGGGCAGATCGTGCGGCTCGGGCAGGTGGCTGACGCGATTGACGGAACCGAAGAGCAGCGCTCGCTCGCTCTTTACAACGGCGCCGAAGCGGTTGGCATCAACATCGTGAAGGCGAAAGGCTACAGCACGACTGACGTCAGCGCCAAGGTTCGCGCCAAGGTTGCGGAGATTCAGAAGACGCTGCCGCCCGGTGTGAAGATCGACATCGTCAAGGATTCGGGCGTTCGCGTCAGCGACTCGGTGCACAACGTGGAAGACGCGCTTCTCATAGGCGCGCTCCTCACGGTGCTCGTGGTGTTCGTGTTTCTGAATTCCTGGAGATCGACGGTCATCACCGGCCTGGCGCTGCCAGTGTCGGTGCTCGCGTCGTTCATCGCGGTGTGGGCCTTCGGTTTCACGCTCAACACGATGTCGCTGCTTGGTCTATCGCTGGCGATTGGTATTCTGATCGACGACGCGATCGTGGTGCGCGAGAACATCGTGCGACACATCGAGATGGGCAAGGATCACATGACGGCCTCGCACGAGGGCACGGACGAGATCGGGCTCGCGGTTGCAGCGACGACCTTCTCGATCGTCGCGGTCTTCGTGCCGGTGGCGTTCATGTACGGAGTGGCGGGCCAATGGTTCAAGCCATTCGCTCTGACCATCGCCGCATCCGTTCTCGTATCGCTCTTCGTTTCATTCTCACTCGATCCAATGTTGTCGGCGTACTGGGCCGATCCGCAGGTCGAAGCTGGCGAGCACCGCAATCCAATCGCGCGTCAGCTCGAGAGGTTCAATAATTGGTTCAACCGCATGGCGATCCGGTACAAGAGCTTGATCGCATGGGCTCTGGACCACCGAGTGGCGATGGTCGCGATCGCGCTGGCGTCATTTGTCATAGCGCTCGCGCTGCCGGCATTGGGACTTGTCGGTGCGAGCTTCTTCGGGGCTGAGGACCAGTCGGAGGTGAACATCTCGGTCGAGACGCCACCGGGGTCGAACCTGGCTTATACAAGAATCAAGGCGGAAGAGGCCGCGCGAATTGCCCGCCAGCATAAGGAAGTCCGCTTTACTTACACGACGATCGGCGGGAACACGGGTGATGTGAACGTGGGCAATATTTACGTTCGCCTGGTACCGAAGTCTGATCGCAGCATCGGCGCGGAAGACTTCGGGCGGCTGCTGCGGAAAGAGGTCGGTCAGATCGGCGGTGCGACGATGTCTGTATTCACGAACGATTTTCAGGGTGCGCAAAAACAAATCCAGATTCAACTGCGTGGCGGCACGCCGGAGCAACTGGCGACGACTGCGCAAGCAATTGCCGATCAGGTGAAGCAGGTGAAAGGTGCCGTTGACGTCGGTCTTTCGACGAAAGGCCAGAAACCTGAGCTGAATGTGGATGTCAATCGCGGTCTTGCCGGAACTTTGGGTGTTACGGTTGGACAGGTTGCGCAGGCACTCAGGCCGGCGTTCGCGGGCATCAAGGCTGGCGACTGGGTCGATCCTACGAACGACATGCGTGACGTCACGGTTCGTCTCGCGCCCGAAGCGCGGCAGCGTGCCGCCGATCTGGAGCAACTGCCACTCGTCGTGACAGGTGCGGACGGTCAGCCAAGGACTCTGCCTCTGGGACAGATCGCAACGATCACCCAGGGTTTGGGACCCGCGCAGATCACTCACCTCGACGCGGATCTGGTAGTCACCGTCGAGGCAAACACCTCCAACCGTCCGTTGACGGAGGTCATGAAAGACATCAATGACCGAATCGCCAAGATCACCTTTCCTCCAGGCGTGCACATGACGCAGGGCGGCGAGGTCGACAGCCAGAACGAGGTCTTCGGGCGCATCTTCTCCGCCCTCGGCATCGCCGTGATGTTGATGTATCTGATTCTGGTGATGCAGTTCGGATCGTTCCTCGAGCCCTTGGCGATCATGATCTCACTGCCGTTATCGCTCATCGGAGTCATGCTCGCGCTCATGTTCACGCACACGACCATCAACATCATGAGCTTGATCGGCGTGATCCTGTTGATGGGAATCGTGGCCAAGAACGCGATTCTTTTGATCGACTTCGCGAAGTGGGCTCGCGAGAAGGAAGGGCTGCCGCGTCGCGAGGCACTGATTCAGGCCGGAGCGATTCGTCTGCGTCCGATCATGATGACGACGCTGGCGTTGATCGCGGGCATGCTTCCGGTTGCGATGGGTATTGGAGAAGGAGCAGAGTTCCGCGCGCCACTCGGGCGCGCAGTGATCGGCGGCGTGATCACATCCACTCTTCTTACTCTCGTGGTAATTCCGACGTTTTACGAGATCCTGGACGAGTGGAGAGAGTGGGTGTTCACCAAGCTCGGGGTGTACAAGCGGCGCACCGCGGAACATCCAATTCCAAGAGCGGCCGCGCTTACAACGGCGAGTGGAGAGACGCTGGAGAAGCTCGCCTGAGGCTCTTCAGGGAACCGTGAAGAAATCGGTCGTACTGAGCTGGAGTGGCGGTAAAGACAGCGCGTTGGCACTCGACGCGCTGTCTCGCGATCCGGACTTCGAGGTCGTTGGTTTGCTCACCAGCATTACGGGCGACTACGATCGCATCAGTGTCCACGGAGTGCGCCGATCGATGCTCGAAGCGCAGGTGGCGCGTCTCGGACTTCCATTGTTCGAGATTACTCTTTCGCCAGCCTCGAGCAACGATGCCTACGAAACCGCGTTTCACTCGGCGCTAGTCGAGATTCGAAGAGAGTTGCCGGAGGTGCGGCACATCGCGTTCGGTGATTTATTTCTCGAGGACGTGCGTGCATATCGTGAGAGATTGCTCGCTGGATCGGGATTCGAGCCGGTGTTCCCACTGTGGGGACTCGATACACGTGAGCTCGCCAGGCGCTTCATTGACGATGGTTTTGCCGCGCATCTCGTCTGCGTCGACACGACTCAGCTCAACGCCGACTTCGCGGGCAGATCTTTCGATCACGATCTTCTCGCAGATCTCCCGCCGACCGTAGATCCATGCGGCGAGCGCGGCGAGTTCCACACCTTCGTGTCCGCCGGTCCTCCGTTCAAGGAGCCCGTTCCGTACCGACTGGGCTCCAGAGTTCTTCGCGACAGCCGGTTCATGTATTGCGACATCGAGTGAGTTAGTGACCCGAATAGTTTCCTTCCTTCCGGCCGGTACTGAGATGGTGTACGCACTTGGTGCTGGCGCCGAGCTAGTCGGTCGCTCTCACGAGTGCGATTACCCCGCGTCTGTGACGCGTCTTCCCATCGTGAGCCGGCCGGTGCTGGAGCTCGACGATAGCTCGCCGGGCTCGATCGACCGCGCCGTCGCTCAACAGATGGAGAGTGGCGACACGCTCTATCGAATCGACGAAGTCCTGCTGCGTGAGCTCGAGCCTGACGTGATCCTGACTCAGAACCTCTGCAAGGTCTGCGCGCCATCGGGCGACGAGCTAACTCGCGCCGTAAGGAAGTTCGATCATCAGCCGGAGATTCTGTTCCTGACGCCGCAAACTCTCGAGGAGATCGACAGCAACCTTCTCGACGTTGGACGCGCGATCGGAAGAGGCGATCAGGCTCGTGTACTGCTGCACTCCAATCGCGAACGGCTCGCGCGAGTTCGCGCAGCGGTCGGGAGCGCTCCAACGCGACGCGCCGTGTTCCTCGAATGGACCGATCCGCTCTTCTGTGGCGGGCACTGGGTTCCTCAGATGATCTCGGCCGCAGGCGGCGAGGACCCTCTTGGGCGTCCGGGTCAGGATTCCGTGCGCGTGGAATGGGATGACGTCATCAACGCTAAGCCAGAGATGATCATTGCCTCGCCATGTGGCTACAGATTGGATCGAGCTGTCGAGTTGGCGCGTGCACTCCCGCGAGTAGCAGGCGCTGAATTGTATGCGGTCGATGCCAACGCGTATTTCGCGCGCCCGGGTCCGCGAGTGGTGGAAGGCGTGGAGCTTCTCGCTCACCTGTTCCATCCAGATCTCGTGTCGTGGCGGCCCGCCGATCGACCGTGGGAGCGGATCTACTAGAGCGCTGTTTCCGTTTCGCTGGACGCGTGCCGCAGGCCGTATATGTTCGCGAGTGTCCTGAATGCGATCTTGGGCTCCCACGGCATGCCCCTGTATCCCAGCCGTTGCGCACCGTCTCGCTGCTCTAACACTTTGACGATGCCGAAGCTCGCGATGTCAAAGTCCTGGCTGGGATTGCTGCTGTGCGTAAGGTCGTAGCGCACAAAAGTATTCACGAAGGCGTAGTCGACGGCCTCTGTCTCAAAGATCTCCAGAACTTCGCGCAGATACCTGGACTGTTCTTCTTCGTCACGAATGTAGTCGCCGTTCAGTCGCACCGGTCGAGCGTCCTCGCCCCACACAACCATCGCACCTTCCACCAGCGAATCACTTCCGCCCTCGGCGGCGCCGCGGTGCGTCGTGCACCCGAACTCCGTGATCGCGACAGGCTTCTGTTGCGCGCGACCCTGGGCGACGAAAGCGCGGATATTCTCCTGGAAGTGCGCCGCGGTAGCTTTGGTACGATAACCCGCGTCAGTCGAGATGATGTCGAATGGGGTCCAGTCTATGCCTTCGAACGGGAGCGAGGCGTAGCTCAATCTCCCGCCGAAACGCGCACGCGAAACCTCGACGGCCCGCCGCAGGAAGTCGTTGATGCGCGCGCGAACTTCGCTGATGATAGGCCTGATGCGAACTGGGTTGATCATCAACGCCAGTCGTTGTTCCAGCGTGTCGCCAGGCAGAAACCCCGGGACGAACAGGCTGAGCTCGGACCCGGTGAGAAGCACTACTTCAGCGCTGTTCTTCCGGAGCTGCTCGCCGTGACCGGCGCAGTCAGCGAGCAGATCGAGTAGTTGTTCCTGCGTCAAGCCATTCGTGAAAGGCGAGATCCACACCTCGAGTCCTGCGCGAGCAGCGTGAGTAGCGGCGAGCTTCAGTCGGTCCGAATAGCCGCCCGTGATGCGCACGACGTTGCAATGCAGCTCATCGTGAATGGTGCGCATCTCGCGCTGTACGACCTCCGGCTCGAACGGCTCTCGCGTAGTAGTACCGCGACTCGGAAAACCAGTGTCGTACGTGATGCCGTTGCCTCGCATAACCCGGAGATCAGGCGGCGAGGCCGGCGCGCACTCCTCGCATATACGCGAACGACTGCTGCATCCCCGGCAACGGGTTGTCCGGCTCGATCTCGTACTCGAGGTTGACGTAGCCCGAATAGCGAACCGCGCTCAGTTGCTGGAAGATCGCCGCGATCGGCATTTTGCCCTCGCCAACGATGCACTGACTCTCCGCGACCTTGAGATCGCGGAGATCTTTTGCATGCATGTCGAGGAGTCGCGGACCCGCGTCGGCAATCGCGCGAACGACATCGGTGCCTGTGCGCACAGTGTGCCCAAGATCGATGCATAGCCCCATGCGAGGATCCATGCCCTTGACGAGTCTCAAGACATCATAGGGCGAGGGAAAGTTCTCGTCCTCCGGGCCGTGGTTATGGATCGCGACCTTGATGTCGTACTGCTTCACGAAATTCTCGATTCGCCGTAGAACCGCCGGCTTACATGTGCCGACAATGAGAGGCATTCCGGCCGCCATTGCGTACTCGAAGTACTTGCGAACACCTTCGTCGGTATCGCTCTCGAAGGTGATCGTACCCCCGCCAACGATCTTGAGTCCCGCGGCCTCGACCTCCCGACGCGCGGCGGCGATTCCTGCGGGCGGTGTGTCGTAGGGCAGGTGAAAAGACTTCAGGTTGATGTACGGCGTATCGAGCGCCTTCGTCATCGCGATCGCCTGCGCGCGCGAAAAATTCCGCAGCGAGTAGCTCGCGACACCGAGTCTTATGGCATTGGGATCGAATGCGCTGGCATTTCGCGACGCAGCCAATGTCGCAGCGCGACTCGCCTTCCCGGGCCTGGACAGCCCGACCCCCGCGGCTCCGATCGCCGCCAGCTTAACGAAAGCACGCCTTTCCACCTGACTATACCACGGGCTTCCAGCGCGGATCGTACTCGCGCGACCAGCGCTTCGCGGCGTCCTCGTCGTGGAGGATGTGTCCGTTCGCCGGATTGGTGGTGAGCTTGCGGCCAACCTGCTGCGCGATTGTGCCCAGGTGACAGAGCATTCCAGTTTTCGCTCCGTCTTCAATCGGCGCGGAGAGCTTGGTCCCAGTCCGTACGGCGCCGACGAAATTCTCAATGTGGAGCTGCGTCAACCAATCGTCGCCAATGGTGTTGAGACTGTCGCCCTTGGGCGCGGCCTTTACTTCCTTCATCACCTTGTTGTTGAGATCGTAAACCACATATCCATCGCGATCGATCACTACACTGCCGTTAGTGCCGAGCACTGTGGTACCACGCGAGCGCCCATAGAGAAGAAGTCCGTTGCAACTCTGGCCCTGCCAGATGATGCTCCGGTCGCCATCGAACACGAACGTCGCTTCCTGAGTATCCGGAAACTGCCAGTCGTCAGCATAGTGAAATCGTCCCCCCGTCGAAAAAACGCTCGTCGGATAGTCAACCCCGAGGAACCACCGCGCGACATCGATCTCGTGGGTGCCGTTGTTGCAGATCTCGCCCGTTCCCCAGTTAGTGAACCAGTGCCAGTTGTAATGAATGATGTTGTCGCGGTACGGAGTGCGCGGCGCCGGTCCTTGCCATAACTCGTAATCGAGATTCGGCGGAACCGGAACGACTTTGCCTTTGCCGATTCCCGTGCGCGTGTTCGCGTACCATCCCCGGGCCTGGTACGGTTTCCCGATCACTCCTTCGCGCACCATCTGCAGAGCCTCGAGAAAATGCGGTCCCGAACGCGCCTGAGTTCCTATTTGTACCTGCAGCCTGGGATGCTTTCGCGCAGCCGCAACTATGAGCTCGTCTTCCCGAGGATCGTGACCACTCGGTTTCTCGACGTACACGTGCTTGCCCGCATCGAGCGCGAGGATCGTCGCGGGCGCGTGCCAGTGATCTGGGGT
>CADDZN010000093.1 GCA_902812375.1 bacterium
CTTCCACTGTTTCGTCGGCTGTCCGTGCTTCTAGCGCCTTTGATGGGCGCAATCGCACTCGCCGCGTGCCGCGAAGCAAAGGCGCGCCAGATCGATGGCGGTGATCCCGACCGCGGCAAAAGCGCGATCGTTAGTTACGGATGCGGATCCTGTCACACCATCCCCGGGATCGACGGAGCACATGGGAAAGTCGGGCCGCCGCTAAGCGACTGGAGCGAGCGCGTGTACATCGCCGGCGAGGTCCCCAATTCGACTGACTTTCTCATTCGCTGGATCGAGATGCCTCAAGCGATCAAGCCTAATACGGCGATGCCCAATCTGCGGGTGACGGAGGGCGACGCCCGCGACATTGCGGCCTATCTCTATACCTTACGTTGACTCTGGGTATGGTGACATTTTCCACAGAGTTGTCTCCGTCGACGATTGAATAACGCGAGGTTACGCCGCGGGAGCAGCCTATTGCACGACCAGCTTTCCAATCATGCCGAGCGCGAGGTGCGGGGTGCAATAATAGTGATACGTGCCTGTAGGTGCTCCGGCGAATGATATGGTGTACGTCTGATTTGGCGCCATCAGCAGTGGTGATGTCAGTGGCGCCGTGGTCTGCTGCATCGCCGACTGCAGCACCGCAGATGCGCCCGCCGGAATACTATCGGCCCAGAACGTGACGTTGTGCGGCGGGCCCGACACGACGATCCATTGCACTCCGTCGCCCGCTTTTATGGTGAGCGAAGCAGGATCGAACCGGTAACCTTTGGCGTCGCCCAGCATTTTCACCTGCCAGATCTTGCCTGTGACGGGTTGAGGCGCGACTGGCACCGCCGCGGTACTCGACGATGCCGGCGTCGCTAACGTCGGCTCAGATGACTGTGTCGACTGTTTTTCTCCGCCAGCGCAGGCGAACAGAAGGCCGACGGCGAAAGCCGCGGCTGATCGCGAGATTTCCATTTTGATGCTCCTTGTTAAGTGTCATCGACCTTCGCTACCGTCTGACCGCGACCGCTAGGGACTCTCGGCGCGTATCTCAAGGGCGTTTTTGTTGAACGACGGAATCAGCAGTAGATGACGCTTGCCATCGATGCCGAGCTGCGCTGGCGATTCGATGCCTTCGACTACAGGCATTGCCGCACCGCCAGGATCCACCCGATAGACAGTCTTCGTATCCCAACTGGTGACTAGCCATCCTCCGCCGAGACGAGGGACGAGGCCGTCCAGCTTACCGCCCGGCAGCACGGCGATGACTTTTTTCGCGCCGGTGCTGTCGATGCGATAAAGCTCGTTGGCTCCGAAAGGAGCGACGATGAATCCGCTGGCATCCGCCAGCAAACCGTCGGGTTGTTCCAGGCTGTCTCCTTTGACTACTGGAATCCCACCGGCGCGAGTGAGCCGATAAATCGCGGCCACCGGCGGGCTGGGTATTGAATCGCCGGGTGGCGGCTCCAGATCGGTCGTGTATACGTCACCATTCGGTCCAACCGCGAGATCGTTGAGTCCGGCCGTCGCCACTTTGAGAGTGCCGAGTGGTCGCCCAGTGGCTCGATCGAACATCCGCACACCGCCGACATCGGCTGCAAACAGGGTGTCGCCCTTGAACACCATTCCCTTTGGACCATGAAGCGTGACGCCGTTCTTTCCGCCTTCGATCCATTTCAGTGCTTCGATGCTTCCGTCGGGTTTGATTCGCGCGATGAAGCCATTGTTGTCTTCGGCGGCGGCTGGGCCGTTGATGTTCGAGAGCAGATAGACATCGGCCACGCTGTCCCAGAGGGCGGTTTCAGGACTGGAGAAACCGACGTTGGATATGGTTCGGCTCTGCGCCGCGCCAGTACCGCTCGCGCTCGTCGAGTCGTTTCGCGCGGTCTGATCAGATCGGTTACAGGACACTGCCAGACATGCAACTGCCGCAACGATGACTGCCTTATGCTTGTTCACTTTTCCTCCCATCAGCGCAGGGTGTACAGGTAGGCGGCGATGTCGCGTGCGTCTCGCGCGGATAACTGCATGTTGGGCATCGCGTTTCCAGGAAGTACCCGCTGCGGATTCATGATCCACATCATCAGTGATTCGAGATTGTTCGGCATCACACCGGCGATGTAAGTGCGCCTGTCGAAGTGATCGAGTGGTGGACCGACGTGTCCGCGAGCGTCGTGCACTCCCGGCACGACGTGACATGAGGCGCAAGCATGCTGCGAGATCAGTTCACGGCCCCGTTCGGCGTTGCCGCCGGGCACACTGTGTCCAGGCTGAGTTCCATCATCCGATGCGCAGGCGGAGGCCACGAACATCAGCACGACTAGGGCGGCGCGAATGAATTCCTGTCCTCCGTGTACGCGAGATCTCACGCGACCTCCGTGCGCACGCGCAGCGCCGACGCGCGGTCGGCTCGCTCTTCATCTGCCTGCATCCAGTTCATGAACAGCGCCGCCGCTGCGATCAGATACGCGAAGCCCCCGGGAATCCACATGATCAGTCCCGCGAGCTGCTGGTCCTCGAGCGTCGTTATGCCCCAGGCCGCTGCGCTGTTTCCGTAGGCGGCGTATAACGACGACGTGGCAAAGGTGAGCAAAGCGCCAATCGCCGCTCCCACCATACTCATGCCGATCACGTATGGCACACGCAACGAGACCGACAGCCGTCGCAGGCCCGGCGGCGCCATCACGACCCACCAGAAGAGAAGCGCGGTACCGAGAAAGCATACATGTTCTATCGCGTGTATCGTCTCGTTCCTCACCGCGGCGTCATAAGGGCCGGGCGCGTGCCAGACGGTGAGCGCGATCGCATGAAGCGCAAATGCGACCGGCGGAGCGGTCAACGAGAGACCGAGCCACCGCCAGAACGGAATTTGCAACCACCGCGGAAGCGATGTGCGCAAGCGACGGGGGAATGCCCACACAAACGCGCGCACTGGTTCGCCCGCGATCAGTAGTGGCGGCGCGATGAGGATCAAAATCAGATGCTGGACCATGTGCGCGGACTGCAGTTGGTCGGCGATCTCGTCGAGCGGTGACATCAGCGCTGCGACCAGCGTCGCAACTCCCGCTGCAAATAGCAAAGCGCGCGAGACGCGCAGGCCATGTCCGATGCCGGCGCCGCGCCACAATCGCGCGACTCCCACGGCGTAAAAGGCCGCCGGCACCGCGATCCCAATCGCGATGCTTGGCGCGAAGGTCCACTCGTCGAGCTGCATCAGGGCGTGCATTGCGGCGCCAGAAAAAGTGAGATCAAGTTCACCAGCAGCAGCAGGGCGAACAGCGCGCTCAACAGAATTCCGGCCATCGACATGAAGCGTGTGCGGCCTTCACCCACCTCGAGCAGCGCCTCCTCCTCCCCGTCGGAATGGCTGTGCACGGCGTGCCAGTTGCGCCACGAAACGAACAAGGCAATCAGCGATACCACAAAAAGCCCGATCGTGAGAACCAGCAGCACGATTCCCCGCGCGCCCGTCAGTTGCGCGCCCGTTGGAGGCGGAGCGGAGCGGTACGTTATGCAACCCGACCCGTTGATCGTCGTGGCAATGATCGTCTGCACGCTCCACGCGAGCGCAGCGGCGAGAACGCCGAACCACAGGGCGCCGCGGCCGACACGATGTCTCGCTGGCGCCGGGTGATCCTCACCACCAGCTACTGGCCGATTGTCGGGCGCCTGCGAGCCGCGCGTCTGGTCCACGTCAGCCAAACCTCGGTGCGATGTAGAGAGAGAACAGCACGGCGAGCCAGACGACGTCGACGAAGTGCCAATACAACACGGCGTTGGTGACTGCCAGATGATTGCTGGATCGGAAATGGCCGCGGAACGCGCGAATCAGAATCACGGCCAGCATCAGCAGGCCGATCAGAACATGCGCGGCGTGGAAGCCCGTGATCGTGAAGAAAGACGACGAATACGCGCTCGCATTGGGACGGAAATCCTTACTCGTGAATTCGAATCCCTGAATGGTGAGGAACACCGCGCCCAGCACGATGCTCGATATCAAACCGATGCGAAGACGATTCCGGTTGTCGGCTTCGATTCCGCGCGATGCCCACCACGCAGTCACGCTGCTTGCAATCAGAACGAGCGTGTTGGGCAACACCAGCTTCAAGGCCGGCGGTCCCTCGGGCGGCCAGGCGTGCTGTGCAAGCGACGATAGATAGAAGTAGCTGAACAAGAGGTAGGCGAAGAACGTCGCCTCGTTCAGCACGAGCAGCGACATTCCCCATCCACCGACCGACGTCTGGCCCGTTTGTCCGACCGGCAGATCGGTTTCGGCATTCGTCACCGCGCCCGGCGGCAGCTGCCTCGCATCTTCGCTCGGCCACAGCCACGCCGCGCAGCAGAATGCCGTCGCCACGCCGGCAGCCGCAGCCAGCCACCACCATTGTAGCAGTGCGCCGTAAAAGAAAACCGTCAGTGACACCGCGAGGGTCACCGGCCAGTAGGAATCGGTGGGCATGCGCAGTACCGCCCGCGCGCGTGCATCGAGCGGAGATGTCGCCAGCGTTTCACGGCCATCGAGCAGCAGTGGACCACCGTAGATCTCACTGCGACCGGTTTCGCCGAGCCTGTCCTCCCAAAGCGGGTGACGACTGCGAATCGTTGGAATGGCGGCGAAGTTGTAGACCGGCGGCGGCGACGTGGTCGACCACTCGAGCGTCGGCGCATCCCACGGATTGTCGCCTGCCGGCGCACCACCCACGTACGAAACAATGACGTTGATCAGGACGAGCAGAATGCCGGTCGCAAACACCAGTGCGCCGATCGTTACCAGCAGGTTCAGCGGGCCCCAGCCAAAATCAGCCTGGTAGGTGTAAATACGGCGCGGCATGCCGAGCAAACCGAGCACGTGCATCGGAAAGAAGCCGAGATTGAATCCGACAAACATCACCCAGAAGCTCCACTTGCCGAGCTGCTCCGACATCATTCGGCCGGTGATTTTGGGAAACCAGAAATAGAGCGCACCGATCACGGGAAAGACGTTGATACCGATCAGCACGTAGTGGAGGTGGGCGACGACGAAATACGAATCAGTGAGCTGCCAGTCGAATGGAATCGCTGCCGTCATCACACCCGACACTCCGCCAACCACGAACAGGAAAACGAATCCCGCCATGAACAGGAACGGCGTTTTGAACCATGGTCGTCCGTAGAAAATCGTCGCCAGCCACGCGAATACTGCGACCCCCGACGGGATCGCGATCACCAGCGATGCGCCCGCGAAGAAGCTCATCGACCGGAGTGGTAAACCAGTCGCGAACATGTGGTGGACCCAGACGCCGAAGCCGATGATGCCGGTCGACACCGTCGCCAGCGCCACGTAGGTGTAGCCGACCAGTGGTCGGCGGCAGAAAACAGGGAGGATGTCCGAAACCATCCCCATTGCCGGCAGGACGATGATGTAGACCCATGGATGGCCGAAGATCCAGAAGAGATGTTGCCAGAGCAGCGGCTGGCCGCCCGCGCCGGGATCGAAGAAGTGCAAACCGAAAGCGCGATCGAAGTACAGAAAGATGAGATCGACCGTGAGCGCCGGGATCGCAAACACGATCGATACCGACACCGTGATCGTGCCCCACACGAATATCGGCAGCCGATTGATCGACATTCCCGGCGCGCGCAGCTTCGCTAGCGTGGCGATGAAGTTGATCGCGCCGACGGTCGTCGAGATGCCAAGGAAAATAAGCCCCAGCGCGTAGAAATCGATATTGAGTCCGGGCGAGTAGTCGTGACTCGTGAGGGGCGTGTAGGCGAACCAGCCGCCGTCGGGCGCCTGGCCGACGAGGAAGCTTGAGTAGATGAACAGACCTGCCAAGACGAACACCCAGTAGCTCAGCGCGTTCACGCGCGGGTAAGCCATGTCGCGCGCGCCGAGCATCAGCGGCCACAAGTAATTGGAGAAGCCTGAGAGAACGGGCAGGGCGTAAAGAAAGATCATGCTCACGCCATGCATCGTGAAAAGTTGGTTGTACTGTTCCGGCGTCACCAGCGTTTGTCCCGGCCGAGCGAGCTGCATACGCATCATCGCCGCTTCGATTCCGCCGGCGATGAGAAACGCGAATGCGGTAACGAGGTATCGCTTGCCAATCAGCTTGTGATCGACGCTCGATAGCCGGCCGAGCACGCCAGGTGGCGTCTCCCAAATCTCAGTGAGCTGTTCCTGCACCGGTACCGCTACAGCGTTCGTCGCCAAATTCTCCTCCTCTCGTCTCGCCTGCCGCTCCTCCGACTGCCCTCCTGACCTCCGCCGCTTCCCGCTACTTCAGACCGCCCAGGTATTCGACAATCGCATGCAGATCCGTCGGCTTCAGATACATCGCCGGCATCACGTTACCGGGTTTGATCGTCTGCGAATTGGAGATCCACCCCGACAGATTTCCCACAGTGTTGGGCAGCGCACCGGCGCCGATCATCCGCCGCGCCGCGAGATGCGTCAGATCCGGGCCGACGATGGCTGCCGCTGGTGTTCCGCGGATCTGGTGACAGCTTGCGCAAGGCGAGCCGACAAATGCATCCAGTCCGCGCTGCTCGTCGTCCGTCTGCGGCGGCTTTGCGTCGGCCGTTTGCGATGCCAGCCACTGCTGAAACTCCGCATCGCTCTCGGCCACCACGGACATCGACATGTTCGCGTGCTGCATTCCGCAATACTCGGCGCAATGGACGGCATAGACTCCCGGCTTCTCAGCCTCGATCCACGCCGTGTTGATCTGGCCCGGAATGAGATCCGTTTTTCCGGCCAGGTCCGGCACCCAGAATGAGTGAATCACGTCCGCCGACGAGAGATGAAGACGTACCGTGCGGCCGACTGGAATGTGTAGCTCGTTCGCCGTGACGAACTGTGGCCGACCGGTATCGTCGACGCGGCGAATCTCCCACCACCAGCGATGGCCGACGATCTCGAATGTGCCGGCGACGTTTGAGTAGGGTGGCTGCGCCGTCGTCGACAGAGTGATGAGCACGAAAAAGAAAAGCGTGACCAGTATCACAGCCGGCACCACGACACCGCCGGTGAGAATCCACAATGTGCCTCTGCCGCGACGGTCTATCGCGTTTGGATCGGCTGGCGGACGACGGCGGAATATCGCCGTCAGGAGCAACGCGGCGACGATGATGACGACGACCATTCCAACGATTGTAAACAATCTGCCCAGACCCGCCTCGTCTCGACCCGGCTCTCCGCTACTCGACAACACGAACGATGCACGACGACACGCTGCCAGTATCGTGACGGCGAGCGCGGCGATGCGGGTGCGCCTAGTGATCATCGTTGCGACGACCCTTCGGCGACTGCGATGCCCAGCCTTCGACGTCGGCCAGCACTTCGCCGGGCGCTGTCGCTCCGCCTAGCGAGTTGATGTACGCAACAAGTTTCCAGATTGTCTCGGGGGGTAACATCGCGCCCCATGCAGGCATCCCCTTCGGTCGTCCCTCGTAAATCGACTTGTAGATCTCGACGGGAGTGCCGCCGTAGCGCCACGCCTGGTCGCGAAGGTTGGGGCCCATGCCGCCGCGTGCGCCGTAGCCGTGACATGCAACGCAGTTCATGCGATGGAAGTAGGACTCACCTTCGGTAACGGCGGCCTTGTCCCCTTCGTATGGGTTGTGAATTTCTCCTCTTAGAATGTCCTCCTTTGGCCCGGCGATGTCGCCGAGTGGAACTTCAGCGAGGACCATCGCCGGCGGCAGTTCGGCAGCCGCTTCGGTTCCCGCCGACCGTCTCTTGCCTTCGTTGCAGGCACACGCCAGAAAAGTCAGCATCAGAATCGGGCGGGGCATCATCGTCGAGCGCATTTGTCCTCCTATGGCTTCGTGTGCGCGCGTGCACCGGTGGCTGACTGCGCCGCCGCGGCGGAGTCGTTTGGGTTGTGGCCGGGAATGGGCGGCAGGGCGAACGCGTAGAGGGTTCCTCCCTCTGCCGGATAACCCGGGAGATCCGCGGCGACTCCTGCCGCGCCGCCGACCCCGGCAAGAATGGCGACATACTGTTTCCCGGACGCATCGAGATAACTCATCGGCGCACCGATGATTCCCGACCCGAGCTTCTGCTCCCACAACAATTTTCCACTGCGAGCATCGACGGCGCGAAAGAATCCCTCGACGGTGCCGTAGAAAACCACATCGCCTGCTGTCGCGAGCACTCCGCTGTAGACCGGAAGTTGATCGGTGATTCCCCAGACTTTTTTACCAGTCGCGGCGTCCCACGAAATGAGCTCGCCGCGGTAACCACCCGGCGCCGGATGCCGCTTGACGTTGGTGTTCCAGTATGGAGTGCCCGCGATGTAACTCACCGGCTCGGCGCGATAGTCCATGCACATGTGCTGCGTCGGGACGTAGAAGAGATGGGTGCGCGGCGAATACGCAGCCGGCTGCTGATCCTTCACACCGATGTCCGGCGGACAGACGTTGAACGTCCATTCGTTGGGATGCGTAGTCATCGACGGGTTCACGACCGGACGACCAGTGGTGAGATCGATCCGGCTTGCCCAGTTCTCATAGCCAAAGGGCTGGGCGACCAGCACCTGGCCGGTGGCGCGATCAATGGTGTAGGCAAATCCGTTACGGTTGAAATGAACGAGCACTTTGCGCGTCTGACCGTTGATCGGGAGATCGACGAGGATATCTTCGTTGACACCGTCGTAATCCCATTGGTCGTGTGGCGTGAAGCTGTATGCCCAGTGCAGGTCACCGCTGTTGGGATCGCGCGCGAGCACGGAGCTGGTGAACAGATTGTCTCCCTGACGCTGGTCCTGATTCCAGGGTCCGGGATTCGACGTGCCGTAGTAGATGAGATTGAGATTGGGATCGTAGCTGATCCAGCCCCACACGGCGCCGGCGCCGTGCTTCCATGTATCACCCGGCCACGACTTGGCGGCGACGTTGTCGCCCCTCAACCACGAATAGAAGGGACGATAGTTCGCTCCGATCTTGACCATACTGTCGGGCCCGGTGGAGTAGGCGCGCCACAATTCCTTGCCCGAGCCAACATCGAGCGCGGCGAGCCAGCCCTGCACTCCCATCTCACCACCGCTGTTGCCGACGAACACTTTCCCGTTCACCACGAACGGAGCCATTGTCATCGTGGGTCCGTCGCTGACCTTAGCCATCTCCGTGCGCCAGACTTCTTTTCCGCTGGCCGCGTCGACTGCAATGGTGTGGTCATCGAGCAGATTGTAGATCAGTTTTCCGTCGGCGAGAGCCCAGCCTCTGTTGACGATGTCGCAGCACGCCTTGCCGATCGCAATTGGGTCGGGGTGGGGCTCGAACTTCCACTTGAGGGTTGGCTGGCTCTTCGTGAGATCGAGCGCATACGCGACGTTGGGAAACGGGGTCACGATGTACATCGTGGTGCCGACGACGAGTGGCGCTCCCTCGTGTCCGTGCGTGTAACCGGTGGAGAAAGACCACGCCATCTGCAACTGAGTCGCGTTGCTAGTGTTTATCTGACTGAGTGGGCTGTAGCGAGTGTTGGCATAGTCACCCGCTTGCATCGGCCAGGTGCCATCCGCCGGCGCACCGATGCCGCTGGCTGCGGCGCTCGTTACGGGTGCGCTGCCATTCTTTGCCTCGCGGCCGGGCGTGCTGCCGCGACCGCACGACCAGATCGCCATCGCCATCAGGGCCAGCGCGTGTTTCGTCGAAATTGTCTTTCTCATCCCGCTCCTTCTCTCGTTGTGTCCAGTGTCTCGGCTATGGAATGGGCGCTATGGGAAGAACGAGTCCGAGCGAGGCAGTGACTCCCCTCGCCTTGTCAAGAAAGACGCGCTCGCCCTTCGGCAGCTCGTCGCCGCGCTTCGGC
>CADDZN010000094.1 GCA_902812375.1 bacterium
ACGTTCACCCAGTGGGTAACGCGGACGATCCAGTGGTGGCGGGGGGGCGACACTAGTTCCTTCCGAAGGGTGAGGCTGACGGGTAAAGAATCTTACAGGAAAAGCAACTACAACAGAACGGGCGAGAGCTCCAAGTATGGTAGTTCACAGTTATCAGTTCACGACGCCCAGACTTACCTCCGCAGCGTGATAGCAACAGCCTGTGCCACGAATGCCACTTATTAGAGTCCCGACGTAGTGAACTAATAAACTGACATCTAACCGACTTGGAGCTCTCGCCCGTTCTGTTACTTTTGAGATCTTGAGTAGCGCCGAGATACAAGATTCCTACGCCCTCGGATGCGCTTTCTGGTACACCTGCTTCAGCCGCTCTACACTCGTATGAGTGTAAATCTGGGTCGTGGAAATGGACGCGTGCCCAAGAAGCTCCTGGACTGCGCGCAGATCCGCGCCGGCGTCGAGCAAGTGCGTCGCAAAAGTATGGCGGAGCGAGTGCGTCGACAATCCGGAGCTCTCGTCGATCTTGTCGAGAAATCCCTTCACCGCGTTCTGAATCGCGCGCACCGAGATTCGCTTCCCACGATTGCTGACGAAAAACGCCGTGCGATCACCCGACGGACCAATGCCACGCAGCAGCTCGTCGCGCTTCGACTCGTAGTTTCTGAGCGCGAGCTGCGCATGGTCTCCGACCGGGATGATACGCTCCTTCCTTCCCTTTCCGCGAACTTTTACCTGCTGCGAGAGCAGATCGATGTCCATGCGGTTGATTCCGCGCAGCTCCGACAGGCGCATGCCCGTCGAGTAGAACAGCTCCAGGATCGCGGAATTTCGCACATCCACGAACCTTCCCTCCTGTGCCTTGAACTCCGCTGACTGGAACAACAGCTCGATCTGCGCGCGATCGAGATAGCCGGGCAGGTACTTGTCTCGCTTCGGGGTCGTAACCCCGCGAGCAGGATTCGCCTCCACTTGCTCAACGCGGTGTAGATATCTGTAAAAGCTGCGCACCGCCGACAGTGCGCGGGCAATCGTCCGCTTGTTGAGCTTCTTACGAGTGAGATGCGCGAGAAACCCACGAATCGTCAGCCGATCGAGTCCCTGCCACGACCACTCTTTCGCCCCGTAGTAATTCGCGAGGAAATGAACGAACTCCTCGAGATCTCGGCGATACGCTATGAGAGTATTCGGGGAGACATCGCGCTCCTTCTCGAGGTGGATGAGGAATTCCTCGATCGCGTTCGCCTCGACTGCGTTCGCCTCGACTGCGTTCAGCTCGGCGTTCGTGCCCTTCTCATTTATCACGATGCGCGCGCCACACACGCGTCCAGCACTCCATTCGCTTCGATCCAGGCTCTCATATCCGAGAGAGCCCGCTCGGCGAACATCTCCCTCTTCTTTTCCTTGTCCCGTACCGTCACCGGTAGATCATCGAGCAACCCAAAGTTCGCATTCATCGGCTGAAAGTGTCGCGGGTCCGCCTCTCTCATATAGCGATAGAGAGCGCCGAGCATGGTTGTCGACGGTGGAATTACTGGCTCGTCGCCACCGAGAATTCGCGCGAGGTTAATACCCGCGAGCAATCCTGTCGCTGACGACTCGGTGTACCCTTCGACTCCGGTGATCTGACCAGCGAAGAGAAGCGTCGCGTCATCGCGCGCAGCAAGATGCGGCGAAAGTGCGCCCGGTGAATTCAGATAAGAATTCCGGTGAATCGAGCCATAGCGGAGAAATTCTGCCCCCTCCAGCCCCGGGATCATGCGAAGCACCCGCTGCTGCTCGGGAATGCGGAGACGCGTCTGGAAGCCGACGAGATTCCACATGCGGCCAGCGCGATCTTCCTGGCGAAGCTGCACCACCGCGAACGCCTCGCGTCCAGTGCGCGGATCGGGAAGCCCTACCGGCTTGAGCGGTCCGAAGCGCAAGGTGTCGCGGCCTCTCTGCGCCATCACTTCCACCGGCATGCAGCCCTCGAAGTACGGAACCTCATCGAACTCGTGTCCGTGGAACTGGTCCGCCGAGAGCAGTGCATCCAGAAACGCTTCGTATTGCTCGCGCGACATCGGGCAGTTGAGATATGCGCCGCCATCATCGGAGCCCTCCATCGTCTCCTTTCCGTAGCGCGACACGCGGAATGCAATCGACTCATCGATCGATTCGCGCGACACGATCGGCGCGATCGCGTCGTAAAACGCGAGGGCGCCAACGCCGAGTTTTGAGCGAATCGCTTGAGCGAGATTGTCAGAGGTGAGTGGGCCGGTCGCGATGATCGCGGGACTGTCGATTTCGCTTACCTCACCGCGGATTACCTCGATGCGCGGCTCTCCAGCAATCCGCGCCGTCACGGCGTCTGAGAACACGTCGCGATCAACGGCTAGTGCGCTGCCTGCGGCGACGCGCGCCGAGTCGGCAGCCTCAAGGATCATCGAGCCGAGTAGTCGCATCTCGGCCTTCAACAGACCGTGGGCGTTCGTCAGCTCAGTGCTCTTGAACGTGTTCGAGCAAACCAGCTCGGCGAGCCGATCTGTCTTGTGCGCCGGCGTCGTGGTGACGGGACGCATCTCGTGCAGTGTTACGTCGAATCCGCGCTTGGCGAGCTGCCACGCAGCCTCCGATCCGGCAAGACCGCCGCCGACAACCTTGACGACCGACTGGTTGATTTCCGCCTCCCGCTTCCCGCTTCCCGCCTCTCCCGTAGTCACACCGCCACGGCTTCAGGCGAGGGCGCGACATCCCACTCGTTCGCGCACTTGATGCAACGTCTGTAGTCTCCGCGCGTTTTCGTGAATTTTGCTTCCGCGCCGACGTACCCGCACTCGGGGCAAACTTCCGCGACGGGTTTGTCCCATACGACGAAATCGCACTTGGGATAGTTGGAGCAGCCGTAGAAAGCCTTGCCGCGCTTCTTCGAGCGACGTACGGCGATGTCGCCGCCGTCCTTCGGACACTTCACGCCGGTGGGCATCGACCTGGTGCCGCGACACTTCGGGAACTTGCTGCACCCAAGGAACTCGCCGGAGCGACCATGGCGAATCACCATCGGCGCTCCGCACTCGTGGCAAATTTCGTCGGTTGGCTGAGCGGGTTTGCGATCTCCGCGCAACGGCCGCGTGTACTTGCACGTCTTTGGATGGTTTTCACAAGCCAAGAACGGCCCGAAGAATCCGCCGCGCGGCACCAGCTTGCCACCGCAATCAGGGCATCGCTCCGTTGCGATCGAAGACAGATCATGTGCTTCTCCAATGAGAGCCTCGATGTCAGCGCCCTTCACTGACGCAGCGAACGGTCCGTAGAACGCTTCGAGCATCTTCCGCCAGTTCACATCGCCCTCTTCGACCTTGTCGAGATCGCTCTCCATGAGAGATGTAAAGCTGACGTTGAAGACGTCCGGGAAGCTCTTGACCATCACTTTCTCGACCTGTTCGCCGAGCGGGGTCGGGAAGAATCGGCGCTGCTCGAGCTGCGCGTAACGACGGTCGACGAGCGTCGACACGATTGACGCGTAAGTCGACGGACGACCGATTCCCAGGCGCTCCAGCTCTTTCACGAGGCTCGCCTCGGAGTAACGCGGCGGAGGCTCGGTGAAATGCTGAGAGGGAGTGATCGCCTTCACCGGAATGCTCTCACCCTTCTCCACACCAGGAAGCCCCTGCTCTTCCTCGAGTGCTTTGCCCTCTTCGGCTTCGCGCGATTCCTTGTACAGCCTCTGATATCCGTCGAACTTGACGACGCTACCCGTCGCGCGGAAAAGGAAGCGGCCGAGATCGAAATCGACGGTGGTCGTATCGAAAACGGCGGGAGACATCTGCGAGGCCATGAAACGCTGCCAGATCAGCTCGTACAGTCGGTACTGGTCCTCTTTCAGATATTTCTTGATGTGCTCGGGTCTACGGGTTGGGTCAGTTGGACGAACCGCTTCGTGCGCGTCCTGGGCGTTCTTCGATTTCCCGTCCGAGTAAAGCCGCGGCGCGTCCGGCAAATATTGCGGACCGTACATCAGCTTGATGTAATCCCGCGCCTGCTCCGCCGCGGATGACGCAACGCGAGTCGAGTCCGTCCGCATGTAAGTGATCAAGCCAACGGCGCCTTCCTGACCGATCTCGATGCCCTCGTAGAGATCCTGAGCGAGCCGCATGGTGCGTTTCGAGCCAAAGCTCAATTTTTTTGCCGCATCCTGCTGGAGCGTGCTCGTCGTGAATGGCGCGGCGGGATTTTTCCTGCGCTCGCGACGCTTTACCTCGGTGACCTCGAATGTCTTGCGCGGCTTGAGCGCCGAAAGAATCTCGTTGGCTTCCGCGGCATTGTTGATTACTGGCTTCTTCCCGTCGAGGAGATGAAGCTTGGCGGTGAATTGCTGCTTGTCTTTCTCGAGCAGCGCTTCGACGGTCCAGTACTCGACCGGTTTGAACGCACGAATTTCCCGCTCGCGCTCGACGAGCAAACGGAGAGCAACTGTCTGCACGCGCCCCGCGGAAATCCCCTTCTTTACGGTCTTCCAGAGAACGGGACTCGCCTTGTAGCCCACCAACCGGTCGAGCACTCGCCGCGCCTGCTGCGCGTCAACCTTGTGCTCGTCGATCTCACCGGCATTGGCGATCGCCTTCTGTATGGCGTCACGCGTGATCTCGTGAAAGAGCACACGTCTGATCGGTGCGCCGTTTCTCGATTTGATCTGCTGCGCGACATGCCAGGCGATGGCTTCGCCCTCGCGGTCGGGGTCGGTCGCCAGAAAGATCTCGCGCGAATCCCTCGCCGCGCTCTTCAGTTCGGCGACAGTCTTCTCTTTACCGGGGATCGTCACGTACTCCGGCTCGAAACCGTTCTCGATGTCGATGCCCATCTTCTTCTCGGGCAGGTCACGGACGTGACCGATCGTCGCACGTACGCGATAAGCACGACCGAGATATTTGCCAATGGTCTTTGCTTTCGCCGGCGACTCGACGATCACGAGCGATGTCGAACCCGAATCTGGCGACGAGCCGTTGCCCTCGACTTCTGCCGCTGACTTCCGTGCGCGTGTGGGCGTAGCGGTTTTGGCCGCCCGCTTGGTCGCTGTTTTCTTTCTTGCAGTCTTGGCTTTCGCCATTCTAATGCACCGTTATGTTGTCGCCGTTTCCGGACGAATCTTCCAAGCCGGTTCCTTCGAGCAACCCGCGCAAATCGTCCAGCGCAATGCGCCCCTCGAACTGCATGAGCGCCCGCTCGATGATGTGCTCCAGCTCGAGACCGTTGATTGCCCCCGACCCATTGAGCGAGAGCAGGTGACCCCATGCCTCGGGAGCAAATCGCCCCCGCTCATGCGGTCCCATCACGCGAAAAGTGGTCTGGCCCGGAATTCTGTCGTCCATGTTCGTCGTCTGAATCTATTCAATGGTCGAGACTAGCTCGACGATCTTTGCTATAAGTTGTTGCCGTATAAGGGGTTCCGTATCAATGATCACGTCGGCCGTCTCATACAGATCCCGCCTTTTTTCATACAGTTCACTCAATGCCACTACCGGATCGCGTCCAGCCAGGAGCGGCCGTGTCTCCACTCGTCGCAATCTGCGGCCGACTGCTTCGGGTGACGCTCTAAGGTATATGATACGTCCCGCCGAACGCAAAAGTTCGACTGAGCTTTTCTGCGTTATCCATCCACCGCCCGGCGAGAGAACCATTCCGCTCGTTGCGCTGAGCTCTCGCGTCAACTCGAGCTCGAGCGCTCGAAAGTGTTCTTCACCCTTGATTCGAAAGATCTCGCGCACCTCCATGCCGGACCTCCGCTCGATCTCCTGATCGAAATCGACGAAAGATCTTCCGAGGCGCCAAGCAACTGCTTTTCCGATAGTAGTCTTTCCAACACCAGGCAGTCCAACGAAGATGAGATGCGGCGGCACCAGTTTAACGTCCTGTCCGCTCACTCAGCGACGCAATGTAACCATCGTAATTGCGGCGGGTCTCGCGAAGGGAGTCTCCACCGAATTTCTCCAGGAAGGCCTGAGCAACGATGAATGCTGTCATTGCTTCCGCGATAACCCCCATCGCCGGCACGGCCGTGACATCGCTTCGTTCCGCGACCGCTTGAGCCGGCTCGCGGGTCTTCATCTCTATGGTAGCCAGGGGTCGCATCAGGGTGCTAATCGGCTTCATGGCGACGCGTAGGACCAACTGCTCGCCTGTCGTAATGCCGCCCTCCAATCCACCAGCCCGATTGCTGCGGCGCCGGACGCCCCCAGTTTTGAGGTTGTTATTATCGGCCTCGATCTCGTCGTGGACCTCTGAGCCCTTTCGGCGAGCACACTCGACACCGAGACCGATCTCGACGCCTTTCACGGCAGGGATGGACATCAGCGCCGCCGCGAGTCTGCCATCGAGCTTTCTGTCCCACGACACGTGTGAGCCGATGCCGACGGGCACGCCTGAGCAGATCACTTCAGCGATTCCGCCCAGGGTATTTCCTTCTGCCTTCGCGGCATCGATTCGGGCGATTATCTCGCTTTCGGCCTTCTTGTCGAGGGTTCGCACCTCGGACGCGTCAGCGGCGGCGTTGAGATCATTGGGCATCCTTTCAGGGCGCTTGGCATCGATTCCGCCCAGGTGAATGATGTGGCTGCCTACGGTGACGTCGAGCTCCCGGAGGAATCTCCTGCAAATGGCTCCAGCGGCCACGCGCGCGGTCGTCTCGCGCGCAGACGCGCGCTCCAGAATGTCGCGCGCATCATCGCGGTCGTACTTGAGCATTCCAGAGAGATCGGCATGACCGGGCCGAGGACGGGTTACCTGGCGCTTGCGTTCGGG
Source organism: bacterium (assembly GCA_902812375.1). Lineage (GTDB taxonomy): Bacteria > Gemmatimonadota > Gemmatimonadetes > Gemmatimonadales > Gemmatimonadaceae > UBA4720. The sequence continues at coordinate 6,775 of CADDZN010000094.1, forward strand.
ATCACCCTCACGCGGGGCCGGATCCATGATCTCCTGCCAGTTCTTCCAATCACGATTCTGGATGAGCATTGCGATCGGGGAACCGAGCGTCTGGCCGCCCCGGACGCCTGAGAGGAGCTCGGCGTGGTCGGACTCGATCTTCATGCGTCTGCCGCGACCGTAGCCCTGCTGGCGACGCGCTAGCTCGGCGTCAATGTCGGCCGCGAGGAGCGGGACGCCAGCCACCATTCCTTCGAGAATGGAGACGAGCGCCTGGCCGTGGGACTCGCCGGCGGTAGTGAAGCGGAGCATCGGTCCCAAAGTGACCAACAGAGTTGCCGCTGACAACCCCTGGGGACGACACAAAAAAGCCCGGCCTATCGAGGCCGGGCTTTTTTTCGATGCCAATTACGGGCAGGACGTTACGAAACTATTGGGAAGTTGAGCGATGACAACTCCGCGAGCGGTCGCTCCGACGAGAACGAGCAGACCATTCGGGCGAAGAGCCGCGGTAATCGGGCCGATGATTGGATCCTTGATCGGAATTGTGCCCACCCTCATGTAGCAGTTGGTATCGTAGATCTCGATCAACGGCTCGGACGACGCCGCGAACGCCAGCCGCGTGTTCATCGGAAACAGCATCGTCAGCATGTTCTGCGGGTGGAAATCCAACCCGGCGTTGCTCACGGTCGTGTTGAAGACTCCCATCAGCCTGAGGGACTGATTCAGCACATAGGTAGAATCGGCGCGAATCGCGGACAGTGAGCCATCGAAATTGATCGCAACGCCCTTCATCGTGGCCGAGGTATTGGCGATGAAGTCAGTCACATCCTGTGGCGGGGAGACGCCCTGGTCAATCCACCAGCGAATTGGTGCATAGCCTTTATTCACATCGTACATCATCGCGCGACTGTTAACGACGTTGCCGCCTTCGCCAAATACCGCGCGCTGGAAGTTGCCCGAATTTCGGACGAAGGTAGTATCGCGGAATGCCAGTAACCGCGGCGTGATAATAGTGGCGCCGCCGAGCGGATCGATGAACGGAACGAGAGTGGCGGTATGCGTCGGGTCACCATCCGCATCAAACCTGTCGATCTCGAGTGAGTCACCACGCGCGCCATCTTGGCCGAGCGCCTGTTCAAAGAAGAAGTGCGACGTAGTGCTGTCACTCTTTCCGGCCACAGTCACGCCCTTTGTCAGGTTCTCCCAGCGCAGGGTGCCATTCAGATTCTGGAATGGCGCCAACTGCCCGGGTGTCGGTGTCGTGGAGTAGGTCAGTATTACATCAGTGCAGGTTCCCCCGGCATCTACGTGACATGTTGCTCCGAGGAACTGTGGTCGATCGCTGAAGTCGTATTTTGTGCGCACCTGAATAGGAAGCCCACTCGTGGACGACGTGGTCGTTGTCACAGAGTATGCGATGATATTCGGCAGTAGATAGCGGAATACTTCTGCCCCTTTGCTGCCGGGGACTGCGCAGGCACCCGCGCCTGCTACTTGGCAATCGAGGTCCACGTAACTGATCTGTGTACCGCCACTATTCGCAACGAGTAGCGTATCGCCTTTAGTTCCGTTACGGTCTTTCGGCCACGCGGTTATCCCCCACGGCCGCGATCCAACTATGATCGGTGCCTTGAACGAGGAATCCGCAAGGTTGAATACCTCAACCTGATTCTTTGCGATATTCGTGAGATACAGGCGATCCTTGCCCGGATGATAGAGCGCATCCGCAACCTGTCCGCCAAGTGGCAGCGAACGAGTTACACCGGCAACGACCGTAATCGTATCTACCCGGTCGAGGCCATTGGACAACTTGGCGTAAGCTCTCACGCCGTTCGAGTTGGTTGCGAACACCTGCACGTATGCCGTCGTCGGGAACTGGGTGTACGGCAAGTTCATCTTGAAGGTATGCGGCTGGAACGTCAGTTGGCCGCTCGACAGGAACGTCGCAGAGTCATCGATCGCGCCACCCGGAGTGCTCCGCACTTCGTAGCCCAACTTACTTATTCCGCTTGGATCATCGGCCTCGACGTGGACCGTATCCGTTACTTCGACGCGCTTGCCGTGACCGCATGCGTTGTCGAATGCCTGGCTAGACAAACAGAACTGGTTTACGACAGGCACTGAATTGATCTGCGCCGCCGTCTGGACAGTGATAGTGATGCTCGCCCCAGTCGCGCGCTGATTCAGTGAATCTCTCAGGAATGGCGTGATGGTGAGCGTCCCAGGCGTCGCCGTCGCGGGAATCGCGATGGTGTCCTGCATCGTGAGAGAATCAGACAGCGGGCTCGAGAACAGCACCGAATCCGAGCGTACTACCGGGCCTGTCGTGCTCAGCCCAAGTGAGAGCACCTTGATCGCGCTCTTGCCCATGACGGTGACGAGAATCGATTTGCCCACGACCGCGGAGCTGCCGGAGAATGGGCTCAGGACTTTGACAACTGGAGGCGGCACATTGCCGGTCGCCATGATCAACGTATCGACGCCCGAGCTATTGCCCGCGCCGTCAACCGCCGTAGCGGTAACGGTCACAGGTGTACCAGGCGGTACAGACCGCGAAGAGTAAAGTACGAATGGCTTTGTAAAATCGGTTACCGCACTCGTGAACACGGTGTCGAAGACACTACCAACTGCACCGATCGCTTGAACGTGGACCGTTTTCAGGCCGAGGTTGTCTTTCGCCTCGGTCGTGAAGGAGATGACCGTATCAGCTTGCCCGCCGAGCGCTGTAAGCGTTAGCGTGGGCGGTACCCGGTCGCGCAGCGGGTCAATCGACGTGTTGTCGGTACACGCCGCGATTCCAAAACCTATCGACGCTGCTATCGCGGCTAGGACGACGCCGCGGCGAGCGCCGCCGTTCAATGCGATATGCATGCGAGTCACCTTTAACGGGTGGCTGGTGGGATCGGATTCGACTGTGCGCCCGGAAGCGGCGCGCCGTCGTTGATGATGTGTGGCGTTACGAGGATGAGCAGATCACGCTTCTCGTCGTCGGTGCGCGT
>CADDZN010000095.1 GCA_902812375.1 bacterium
GGATCAATTGCCCCTGGTGGATTCGAACCACCATTACCGGATCCAAAGACCGATGTCCTGCCATTGGACGAAGGGGCAGCGGGTGGGAAAGCTAGTCCAGTAGCTCCACCGGGACAACGCTCCATGCGGTACGCGTGAAGATGCGTTGGGTGTCCTCGGGGATCCTGAGCGGAGGAAGTTTGCTGAATTCCTGTGCGGATTCGAGGCCCGATCCCGCTATCCGGAAAACCGTGGAGCCCGATCCGCTCATCCTGTAGAATGCGCCGCTCTTATCAGCGTGCGCGAGCAGTGCATCGATCTCAGGCCAGTGCGCGCGAACCACCGGTTCGAAGTCGTTGGTTGAATGCGCGGCCGCCGACTCCCAGTCTCGAAACATTTCGGTGGTGAGCTCGGGGTCGCCCCCTCTATAGTCACCACGCACTTGATCGAGCATCGCGTAGGCCTTGGCCGTCTCGATCCCGAAAGGCGGAAAAAAGAGCTCGACCTCGCGCGGCGGCAGCGGCTTGAGTCCCAGCAATCTCTCGCCGCGACCCCACGACATCGCCATCACGTACTCCGAAGTCAGAAACGGCACATCGGAGCCAAGTCGAGCGGCAAGGTCGAGAAGTTTTGGCCGGGAAACCGGATCAGGCGAGAGAGTGTTCAGAATGCGGAGAACTGCACCGGCGTCCGCGCTTCCGCCGCCAAGCCCTCCACCCATTGGGATATTTTTGACGATCTCGATCTCGAAACCCTTCGGGTAGCCTGTCTCCGCGGCGAACAGCTCGGCGGCGCGATACGCGAGGTTTTCCTCGGGACGCTTGTCGCGCATCTCGTAACAGCGAAGAGATTTCTCGCCACGGGTGGTGCGGACCTCGACGTCGTCGCCGAACTCGAGACGCAGAAAAACAGTCTCGATGGAGTGATAGCCATCCGGGCGCTTACCGAAGACGCGAAGCGCGAGGTTGATCTTTGCCTGCGCGAGCGTTCGTGCAGCGCGCCCGCTCACGCCGCCGATTCCGTCGATGTCCGAAGGTCGCTCATCCTCAGTCCCAGGCGCGTGAAATAGTAAGCGCCAATCAGCGTGATCGGGATAAAGGACAGCAGGTGATAGCCAATCGCCCACGTTGCCGCCTGTTGCTGCCCCACGCCGTAAATCGCCAGACCCTGCACCGACATGTACTCGAAGACCCCGAAGAACCCGGGGAGTGCCGGCACAGCGGTGCCCAGGGCGATGAATGCCTGGAGGAACAAAGCCGCGGAGAAGGGAACGGTGACGCCGAGCGCTTTGAAGGTTAGCCAGAAACCGAGGGCGTTCAGCAACCAGTGGGCGAGCGACCAGGCCAACACCGCCGCGAAATGCGTCGGTCTGCGCAGAACGCTTAGTCCCTCGACGAAGGTTTGCAACACGCGCCGGCCGCGCTCTTCCACGGAGGGCGAAACTCGTCGCGCGAATAGCTCGAACAGCCGGAGCAACTGCGACGGGAAGAAAACAAGCGCATATAGCGCGAGCAGCAGGATGACAACAACCACGACCGCCCCGGAAGCGAACGACCCAAGCGACTGCCCCGCGATTTTTTGCGAGCTGGAGAGTGCTGGGTCGAGAAGTGCAATCGCTGCCAGAAGCAGCAGCGTGACGGCGTCGAACAGCCGATCTACCGCTAGCGAAGCGAGAGTCGTTGCGAAGGGCAGCGTAACTTCCGTCGTCAGAGCGTATGCTCGCGCTATCTCACCTGCGCGCGCGGGCACCACATTGTTGACCATCATTCCGATGGTGGTCGCGCGCCAGAGCGGTCCGAACGGCACTCGTGGGGCGACTGGGGCGAGAATGGTTTGCCACCTCATCGCCCGAACCGCAAATATTGCCGTAGCGCAAAAAATCCCGGCGGCGAGCAGTAATGGATCCGCCTCGGAGAGCGTGTGCGCTACCGCGGTCGGCGAGATCCCGTGGAGCGTCCAGTAGATGAGCGCCGCACTCAGTACGCCTCCGAGCGCGCCGCGCCATCCCGGCCTCAAGATTCTACTCGGTTGACGCGAGCTCGACGAGATCGACGAGCTCGTCGACCAGTGCGCGTGTCGGAGCGGTTCCGCTCTTCTTCAAGGCACGCCTGATCTCGGCGGCGCGCTCAATGGCGCGCTGGCCTTTGTAAAGCAGTTGCTGAATTGGCACGGGCTCCGTTGTCGGCGCGTGTGGTCCGGAATTTCGGGTCTCCAGGCTGCGCATGGCGGCGAGGCTGGAATTGAGCACATCGCGCAACTCCTTGCCGCGCGGCGGCGTTCTGGCAGCAGTCATGGCTGCCGCTTGCTCGGCCGGCGTGGGCACGCGCTTGACCTCAGGAGATAAAGCGCCGGGTCCAATGCGTCCAGTTTCACGTAGCTGTTGCTCGTAGTGCGTCTTGGGGTTTGGCGCGACGTAAATGACATGCTGGCCGTCATCGTTGTAGAACAGTTGTGAAATGGGGACTATCAGGTCCTCGTTTCGCGCCTCCGGCGGAGCTGGCGCATAGCGCGCGAGGCGCCTGAGACTTTCCTCGACGCGGGCATCCTGGTCCGCGCCCCAGTTGCGCACTGAGCGGACGACCAGCTTGAGATCCTCTATCGCGCTCACCATGGCCCGCTGGAGCTCCGGCTCCCAATCCATTACGCCCTGCACGACTCGACCCGCGATACGTTCGACGGTATTCGCGAGAGTAGAGACTCCAGTCGCCTTCGCCATCGTCGCGCTGCCGCGAAGTCCGCGAGCGGCGGCAGCGAGCTGCGCGGCATCCGACGGCTGGAGAGTTTGGCGCGTCACCAGCGACTCGAGGCGAGTGAGATACTCACTTGCTTCGAGGGTAAAAAAGTCGAGCAGCCTGCCCGGCGTCGTCATCAGCGCGTTCTCCAGATCGAGCCGGAAGGGTTGCCTCCGGCAATTGCAGTCAACGTCTACGTCCCACTATGACGACCGAGCAGCGTCCATGGCTTCTTTCATCTCTCGGACGGCGCGCTCGAGTCCAACGAATACCGCCCTGCTTACGATCGAATGGCCAATATTCAGCTCCTCGATCTCGGGGATGGCCGCGACCATCCCGACGTTCTGGAGGTTGAGGCCGTGGCCGGCGTGGACCGCGATGCCAAGATCAGCTCCGAGACGCGCGGCATCTCGAAGCGCGTCCACGGCGGCGGCGTTGGCAGGGTCGTGGGAGTAGCGACCGGTATGCAGCTCGATCGCCGGAACGCCAAGCTTTTTCGATTGCTCGACGGCTGCACGAGTCGGATCGATGAAAAGACTTACGCGAATGCCCGCGCCGGAAAGCGCATCGACGGCGTTCTGAATGCGCTCAGGCTCGGAGACGATATCGAGCCCGCCCTCGGTTGTGATTTCCTCGCGGCGTTCCGGCACCAGCGTTACCTGCTGGGGTTTCAGTCTGCGCGCGAGCTCCAGCATCTCCGCGACGCACGCCATCTCCAGGTTGAAAAATGTAGTTACGCTTTTTTTGAGCCTCTCGATATCAGAGTCCTGGATGTGACGCCGATCTTCGCGGAGATGCGCTGTGATTCCATCTGCGCCTGCTCGCTCGCAGAGAGTCGCGGCCGCTACCGGATCCGGCTCGTCGCCGCGCCGAGCCTGCCGCAGCGTTGCGACGTGATCGATATTGATATAGAGGCGTTGTTGCTTTGCCCGCATTGTCACAGTCCCTAGGTCGCAGCTCTCATCTCGTGGAGAAACCTATAGTGTCGTTCAGAAAAGTTGCTGGTCTGCTTTTTCTCGCCGCGTGTTCCACCGCAACCCAGACCGTCGCGAACAACGGTCAGCTTACCGGTGCCGCAACCCCAGCGCTCGCCGTCGATCAATTTTTGACCGCGGTACGCAACAGGGATCTCCAGGCGATGTCGACCGTTTTCGGTACCAACAAGGGCCCGGCCCGGGAAACGATGGACCGCACCGAGCTGGAGAAACGGGAGATCATCCTCGCCTGCTATTTCAACAACGACAGCTACCGCACGCTGGGCGAACAATCGGGTCAATCGGGTCACCGCGAGATTCGCGTCGAGCTCAAGAGGGGAGCGCTCACGCGTCAGTCGACGTTCTACGCCATAAAAGGCCCCGCTGACCGCTGGTACATCGACAACATGGATATCGCCGCTGTCAGAGATTTCTGCGGAAATCCGGGGACACCCTCAGGTCGCTAATCGGAGAGTTCCACCAGCACCCCGCCGGTAGATCTGGGGTGCAAGAATGCAATTCGTTTTCCTTCCGCCCCTACCCGCGGCTTTTCGTCGATTAGCTGCACGCCCGCTGAGCGGCAGCGCTCCAGCGTCGCATCCAGGTCGTCAACCGCGAAGCACACGTGGTGGATGCCCGGGCCTCGCTTTGTCAGAAAACGCGCGATTGGCGAATCCGAATCCTTCGCCTCGAGTAACTCGACGAGTGAATCCCCAGCCGTGAAGCCAGCGATACGAGCGCCGTCCGAATCCTCGAGACGAACCTCCGATAGCCCGAGCACGTCGCGAAAGAAAGGAGCCGATTCCGTGAGCGTGTCTACAGCGATGCCAATGTGAGAAATTCTGGGCCCGCGTGGGGTTGATGGGGTCATTAAATTGAATTGATGAGGGGCTTACCGCTCCACCTGAAATTAACCGCCGAAGTTCCGCGGGTCATCCGTGGCTTGGAGATTACAAAATGTCGAACGCGCTGGATGTAACGGATTCCGATTTCGAGCTGCAGATCGAGCAGCATAAGGGCCTTGCCGTCGTCGATTTCTGGGCGACCTGGTGCGCGCCGTGTCGGATGATCGCGCCGGTACTCGATCAGCTAGCCGTGGAATACCAGGGTAAGGCGAAGGTCGCGAAAGTCGATGTCGACACTAACATCAAGACATCGACGAAGTTCAACGTGCGCTCCATTCCCGCGATCCTCTTCTTCAAGGACGGCAAGCTCGTCGATCAGGTCATCGGCTTTGTTGGCAAGCCGGCTCTCGCTGAGAAGTTCAAGCAGCACGCGGCGTAGGCTCGAGAGTCCTTTACCCGGCGAGCGGTGAGCTCCGCACGGACGGGGACGCTGTACCTGGTCAGCACTCCCATCGGAAATCTGGGAGACATGACGTATCGCGCGGTCGAAATACTCTCCTCGGCCGCGCTGATCGTAGCGGAAGACACGCGACACTCGCGGCGATTGCTCGATCATTATCACATCTCCACTCCACTAAGCTCTTATCACGAGCACAACGAAGCGAAGGCGACGCCAAGTCTGGTGGCAAGGCTCGCCGCGGGAGACGACATTGCGTTGATCTCCGACGCCGGTACGCCGTTGATCTCCGATCCGGGCTCTCGTCTGGTGGCGGCTGCTGTCGAGGCAAAAGTGCCGGTGGTCCCCGTCCCGGGCGCTTCGTCCGTGATGGCAGCGCTGGTTGGGTCGGGGATGTCGCTCGAGCGATTCACCTTTTATGGTTTTTTGCCGCGAAAAGGCAGGGCACGGCACGAGCTGATTGCTGACGTCGTGGCGTCGACGTCCACAGTGGTCTTGTTCGAGGCTGCGAACAGGGTTGGCACAACGCTCGATGCTCTCAGCGAGGCGGGTGCGGGCGACAGGCCGGCGGTCGTTGCGCGCGAGCTTACGAAACAGTTCGAGGAATTCAGGCGTGGCAGCGTAAGCGAGCTTGCCACCGTATACAGAGATGCGGATCCAAAGGGTGAGGTAGTGCTGGTAATAGCAGGGACAGAGAAGAGCCGGGCAAGCGAGGACGAGCTGGCCGATGCGGCGAAGGAGATTCGCGCGGCGGGCGGGGCGCCACGCGAGGTCATGGATCATCTCGTGGGGACGCTGGGCGCGCCGCGCAACCTCGCGTATAAAATCGCGCACGAGAGTGAATCGTGATCGCGCGCCCGGATTGGGATATTCCGGTAGTCTACACGCCGGCCGTCGCGGACGTCGACGAAGCGACGCCAGACGGCGAGACGACGCCGCTGGAGCGAAAAGCGATCGAGGCCGACCTCGGACCGACCGGCGGGATCGCGCGCGCGCTCGCTCAATACGAGGATCGAGAGAGCCAACGCGAGATGGGTGGGGTAGTTGCTGACCTCTACAACGATGGCGGCGTTGGACTGCTCGAGGCGGGAACGGGAGTTGGCAAGTCGCTCGCGTACCTGGTGCCAGCGCTACGGTGGGCGGACGCGAACAGGCAACGCACGGTCGTATCGACGAACACCATCAACTTGCAGGAGCAGCTCGTACGTAAAGATCTGCCTTTCCTCGCTGGTGCTTTCGAGGGAGAGCAGGAAGTGCGCTTCGCGCTTCTCAAGGGGTGGCGCAATTATCTCTGCCTTCTTCGCCTCGCCCAGAGTAAGCTGCTCGCGTCATCCTTGCTCGGCGACGACGCTCGGGCGGAGCTCGATTCGATAAGTGAATGGGCGGATCGAACCACCGACGGATCACTCTCTGATCTTGCTTCACCGCCGCGCTCGGAAGTCTGGGACGAGATTGCCGCCGAGCCGGACCTCTGCCGCAAGTCGGCGTGTCCACACTATGGAAAATGTTTTCTCTTCCAGGCCCGCCGCAGAGCGGCGCAAGCCGATGTGGTCGTAGTGAATCACCATCTGCTGATGTCCGATGTCGCGGTGAGGCGCGTCCAGCAGAATTGGGAAGAGGCAGCGGTGATTCCCGCATACACGCGATTGGTAGTAGACGAAGCGCATCATATCGAAGATGCCGCGGCCGCGCACCTCGGTACTTCAGCGAGCAGACGCGGGCTCCAGCAATTGTTCGCTCGGCTTCTGCGCCACGGCGCTGGGACGCGAGGTGGGCGCGGACTCTTTGCGGCGCTCGAAGCGCGTCTCGTCGCGACTCCAGATCTTTTGAGCACCGCGAGCCTCGACATAGTACGGAAAAGTCTGGTTCCCACCGTCGAGGCAGCGCGCGAGAAGGCAAATCTCCTGTTCGATTTGCTGCACACTTATCTCCAGTTTCATGGCGAGACGGTCCGGCGTCTCACGAGCGACTTCGCCCGGGATCCGATCTGGAACTCAGGACTGAACGTCGCCCTGACCGATTTGCTCAGCGAGATCAGAACGCTCAAGTCCGGTCTCGAGATGGTGCGCACGCGCATGGAGGGCGCCAAGAAGCCTGACGAAGCGGTTCTGCCGTTGATTGCCGAAATGGCAGCGGTAGGAAGAAGGTTGGAGGCGACTGCTCTCGCGCTCGAGAGTACTTTGAGGCCGCCCGCGGGCGAGCCGATGGTGAGGTGGATCGAGCTTCGGGGCAGAGAGGGCAATGTCGCCGTGATGTCGGTGCCACTCGATCTGGCACCGATACTTCGCGAGGATCTTTTCAACAGAGTCGATACCGCGATTCTGACGAGCGCCACGCTCACGAGCGACGCACGCTTCGAGTTTCTGTCGCACCGGCTCGGTGTAGATACACTCGAAAACGTCGTGACCGAGATTTTTCCGTCGCCATTCGAGTATTCGACGCACGCGTTGTTCATGGTGCCGACAGATGCTCCCCCGCCCAACGTCGATGCGTCGGGGCACATGCAGGCCGTCGTCCGGAGCATTATCGATGTGACGGCTGCATCCGACGGCGGAATCTTCGCCCTGTTCACGAGTCACAAGGACGTGCGGGCCGCCGCGGCGGAGCTGCGCGCACGTGGAGTGGAACGATCGCGGCCTCTCTACGTGCATGGTGAAGACACGCGCGACAATCTGCTGAGGAAATTCCGCGAGTCGGGGCGTGCGGTCCTCCTTGGGACGTCGTCGTTCTGGGAGGGAGTCGATGTTCCAGGGAGAGCCCTACGAGGACTACTCATCGCGCGACTCCCATTTCGCGTGCCAACGGAGCCTGTTACAGCGGCACACTGCGAGGCAATTGTAGAGCGCGGAGGTGACGCGTTCGCGGAATACATGCTTCCCCACGCGGCACTGAGATTGAAGCAGGGATTTGGCCGCCTCATCCGCACCGCGACGGACCGCGGTGTTATCGTGCTCGTAGACCCGCGCGCGGTGAACAAGGGGTATGGCAGAACGCTTCTCAGAGATCTTCCTCCGGCTCGACGGGTGTTCGGGCCGTGGAAGACCATCGTGAGGCAACTGCAGGACTTCTACTCGTGACCAACTGAGATGCCGTCAGAAAAATATCGTCCCGGAAAAATTGTTTGTGTTGGCCGCAATTATCGGGAGCACGCGCGCGAGCTGGGAAACGAAGTTCCGAAGGAGCCGCTGCTTTTCCTGAAGCCGCCCTCGAGCGTGGTGTTCGACGGCGATGCGATCAGTCTTCCCGCCCTTTCCACGAAAGTGGAGCACGAAGGCGAGATAGGTGTGGTCATAGGGGAGACCCTGAGACGCGCATCCGAAAAAGATGCGGTCAACGGAATCAGGAGCATTGTAGCGGTCAACGACGTCACCGCGCGCGATCTACAAAAGACGGATGGGCAATGGACGAGAGCGAAGGGTTTTGATACCTTTTGTCCTCTGGGAGAGGAGTCATCGGAGCTTCCGGACCTCGAGAGTCTGAGCGTCGTCACGAGAGTGAATGGCGTCGAGCGGCAGCGGGGGAAAAGCAGCGAGATGGTCTTCTCGATCCCGTCCCTGCTCGCCTACATCTCGCGCATAATGACACTGGAGCCCGGCGATCTCGTTGCGACTGGAACGCCATCAGGAGTGGGTCCCCTCACTGCCGGCGACGTCGTTGAAATCGAGATCCCTGGAGTGAGTCGCGTGAGCAACCCCGTTCAAGAGAGCCGATAGTGCCCCCTTACACAGATCGCCTGCTCAGTCTCCCCGAATATCCTCTCGCCAAAATTCCCGAACAGAAGCGCGAGCTCATCGCGCGCGGCGTCGACGTCATCGACCTTGGCGCCGGCGATGCTGATCTTTCGCCGCCACCAGCGGTCATCGATCGAATTTCGGCGGCGGTGCGCATTCCCACGATGAGCCGTTATGGATTCGCGCTCGGCCTCATGGAATACCGTGAGGCGGTAGTGCGTTTCATGAAAAGGAGATTCGGCCAGGATTTCCATCCGATCAAGGAGATCGTCCCGCTCATTGGGTCGAAGGAAGGAATCTCGCATCTCGCTTTCGCGTACCTGAACAAGGGCGACTACTCCATCGTTCCCGAGCCCGGCTACAACGCTTACCTCGGCGGAACGCTGTTGGCCGAGGGCATACCGTACAAGTATCCGCTGCGTCCGGACAACGGCTTTCTGGTCGACCTCGACGAGATTCCCTCGGACGTGCTCCAGAAGACCAAGGTCTTGTACCTCAACTACCCGAACAATCCAACTTCGGCGGTCGCGCCCAAGGATTACCTCGAGGACGTCGTTCGACGCTGCAAGGAACTCGACATCCTGCTGGTGTATGACAATGCCTACTCGGAGCTGGCCTACGACGGATATGTGCCGCCGAGCATCTTCGAGATTCCGGGTGCACGAGATGTGGCGATCGAGTTCCACTCGATGTCCAAGACGTACAACATGACTGGTGGCGCTGCGGCTGGGCGTGCGGAAAGGCGGAATTCGTTGGCGCTGTGGCGAAGGTGAAGTCGTTCATCGATACGGGAACTTTCATGGGAATTCAGGCGGCAGCGGCAACAGCGCTCGACGAATGCGCGGATTGGATTCCGGAGAATGTCGCGGAGTTCACTCGACGTCGTGACGCTGCCGTAGATGCGTTCTGCGAGGCGGGCTTCCC